>JBBSKJ010000054.1:0-10340 GCA_038256475.1 Micropepsales bacterium
CTGAAGGGCCTGACCCTTTCGATCCAGCCGGGCCAGGTGCATGCCATCATGGGCCCCAATGGTTCGGGCAAGTCCACGCTGTCCTATGTGCTGGCGGGCCGCGCTGGGTACGACATCACCGACGGCTCCATCGCCTATAATGGCGAGGACCTTGCGGCGCTGAAGCCGGAAGAACGTGCAGCCAAGGGCATATTCCTGGCGATGCAGTATCCGGTCGAAATTCCGGGTGTTACCACCATGACCTTCCTCAAGACCGCGCTGAATGCCCAGCGGCGCGCGCGCGGCGAGCCCAATCTCGACGCCATCGGCGTGCTCAAGCTGGTGCGCGCCAAGGCCAAGACGCTGAATGTCTCCGAGGAGATGCTCAAACGTCCCCTGAATGTGGGTTTTTCCGGCGGCGAGAAAAAGCGGCTGGAAATCCTGCAAATGTCGGTGTTCGAACCCAAGCTGGCGATTCTGGATGAGACCGATTCCGGCCTGGATATCGACGCCCTGCGGCTGGTGGCCGAAGGCGTCAATGCCCTGCGCGATCCGTCGCGCGCCATGCTTGTGATTACCCATTATCAGCGCCTGCTGGATTACATCGTGCCCGACCGCATCCATGTGCTGGCGGGTGGCCGCATCGTGGCGGAAGGCGGCAAGGAACTGGCGCTGGAGCTCGAAGCCAAGGGTTACGAGCATATCGTCAAGGAGCCGGCATGACCGGCATCACCGCTCTGGGACTGCCCGAAGCGCGCCGCAATGAAGCGGCCGCGGTGTTTCGCGCGCGCGGCGTGCCGCATCGCCGGGTCGAGGAGTGGAAATATTCCGATCTCAAATCAGCGCTGGGCGAAGCCGGGATCGGGGCCGGGCAGGCGGATCTGCGGATCAGCCATCTACCATCTGGGGTCGAGAGTTTCGACCTGGCCGGGCCCAATCCGCCTGACTGGGTGCGAGAATATTTTGGACAGGCCAGCCGCAATGTGATGAGCGCCGCATCCCTGTCGCTGTCGGCGGGTGGTACCGCATTCCGGGTGCCCAAGGGATTGGCGGTCGCCGAGCCGCTGAAGTTTGAATTCACTGGCACCGGCCATGTCCGCGGGCTTGTGGTGCTGGAAGAAGGCGCCTCCCTGACATTGGTGGAAGGCGTCACGGTCGACAAATTCCGCAATGCCGGTCTGGAAATCGTGCTGGGCGAGGCTGCCCGTCTGGACCATGTGCGGGTGTCGCCCAATGCCGCCGACGCCGTGCTGGTGGAAGAAGTGTCGGTGCGTGTTGCGCAGGGCGGTGAGTATCGCGCCCATTTCGCCGCCTTCGGCAGCAAACTGTCGCGCATGGAACTGGAGATCGCGCTGGAAGGCGAGGGCGCACAGGCCCATCTGTCCGGCGTCGCGCTGCTGGACGGCAAGCGTCACAGCGATGTGACCACCCATGTCATCCATCGTACCGGCAACACCCACAGCACCCAGCTGTTCAAGCATGTGGCGGGCGGCCATGGCCGCGCCGTGTATCAGGGCAAGGTGACGGTGGCCAAAGGCGCCAATGGTAGCGACTCGGGCCAGAGTGCCAAGGCGCTGCTGCTGGGCGAGAATGCCGAGGCCGATCTCAAGCCGGAACTGGAAATCTTCGCCGACGATGTCAAATGCGCCCACGGCGCGGCGGTGGGCGATCTGGACGCCGAATCGCTGTTTTACCTGCGGGCGCGCGGCATTCCTGAGGCTGAGGCGCGCGGGTTGCTGCTGCAGGCCTTTCTGGAAGATGCGGTGGCGGAAATCCGCAACACCGACCAGCGCGAGCTGGTGCGCACTGAATTGCTGACCGCGCTGAAAGCGATGGCATGACCGCGCAAAGTAAAATTGCCGCGTCCTTCGATGCCGAGAAAGCCCGGACGGATTTCGCGATCCTGTCGCGGCAGGTTTATGGCAAGAAGCTGGTCTATCTTGACAGCGGCGCTTCGGCCCAGAAACCGGATGTGGTGCTGAACACGATGCGCGATTTTGCGCGTCAGGAATATGCCAATGTCCATCGCGGCGTGCATTTCCTGTCGGCGGCGGCGACTGACCGCTATGAGGCGGCGCGGCGCACGGTGCAGAAATTTCTGGGCGCCGCCAGCGAGGACGAGATCGTCTTCACCAAGGGTGGCACCGAGGCGATCAATCTGGTGGCCTATAGCCATCTGATGCCGACCATCCAGCCGGGTGATGAGATTGTGCTGTCGGTGATGGAGCATCACTCCAATATCGTGCCCTGGCATTTCCTGCGCGAGCGCCATGGCGCGGTCCTGAAATGGGTGGATGTGCAGGATGACGGCAGCCTCGACATCGAGGCGCTGGACTCCGCCATCGGCCCCAGGACCAAGCTGGTCGCCATCACTCACATGTCCAATGTGCTGGGCACCATCACGCCGCTGAAAGAGATTGTCGCCCGCGCCCATGCCAAGGGCGTTGCAGTGCTGGCCGATGGTTGCCAGGGCGCGGTGCATGAGACGGTGGACGTCCAGGCGTTGGATATCGATTTTTATGTCATCACCGGCCACAAGCTGTATGGCCCCACTGGGATTGGGGCGCTCTATGCCAAGAAGGCACTTCTGAAGACGATGCGCCCCTTCAATGGCGGCGGAGAGATGATCCGCGAAGTCGCCAAGGACCGTATCACCTACGCGGATCCGCCCGACCGCTTCGAAGCCGGTACGCCGCCTATCATCGAAAGCGTCGGCCTGGCCACGGCGCTCGATTATTTGATGTCGCTGGACCGCGCCGCCGTCGCGGCCCATGAGCATGATCTTTTGACATATGCCCGCGAACAGGTCCGCCAGTTCAACTGGCTGCGGGTGATCGGCGATGCGCCCGGCAAGGGGGCGATCCTGTCCTTTGAAGCCGATGGCATGCATGCCCATGACCTTGCCACCATCCTGGACCGCGAAGGCGTGGCGGTTCGCGCCGGGCATCATTGCGCCCAGGTCTTGATGGAGCGTTTTGGCGTATCATCGACCAGCCGTGCCAGCTTCGCACTCTATAACAACCGCGCTGATGTCGATGCGTTGATCGGCGGCTTGCACAAGGCGCGCGGGATTCTCGGCCATGGATAGCGCGCTCAGGGAGCTTTACCAGGAGGTGATCCTGGATCACTCGCGTCACCCCCGGCACTATGGGGTGATGGAGGGCGCCAGTCACAAGGCGGAGGGCTATAACCCGCTTTGCGGCGACAAGGTTATCGTCTACCTGCAGCTTGATGCCGACGGCCGGGTTGCTGACATCAAGTTCGAAGGCAAGGGCTGTGCGATCAGCCAGGCCAGCGCCTCGATGATGGTGGACATGCTCAAGGGCCGCACGGGCGCTGAGGCGGACCTGCTGATGCAAGGTTTCCTGCATCTGGTGAAGGGCGAAGACGCCAGCGGCCTGGCCGAAGACGACCGCGAACGGCTGGAAGTGATGGGCGGGATCAGCGCCTTTCCCATGCGGGTGAAATGCGCCACCCTGGCCTGGCATACCTATAAGAATGCCGTGGAGGAGGGCGCAACATGAGCGATGCCGCCGTTCCCCAAACTTCGGCGCTCAGCCAACAGGAACTGGATGCTTTCACCAGCAAGCTGGTGACGGCGCTCAAAACCGTGTTCGACCCGGAAATCCCGGTTGATATCTACGAACTCGGGCTTATCTATAAGGTGGATGTCGCTGACAACAAGGACGTCGCGGTGGACATGACCCTGACCGCGCCCAATTGCCCGGTGGCGGGCGAGATGCCGCAGAACGTCAAGGCGGCGCTGGAGCTGGTGGATGGCATCGGCGAGGTAACCGTTAACATGACCTTTGATCCACCCTGGACGCCTGACCGGATGAGCGAAGAAGCCAAACTCGAATTGAACATGTTCTGATGGAAATCCAGCCCCAAAAGCCCCGGCGCGAGCGCCCAAAACCGGTCAAGCTGACCGAGGCCGCGGCGTCGCGTCTTGCCGCCATCATGGCCGATGCCGAAGGGAAATATCTGGGCCTTCGGGTTGGTGTGACCAATGGCGGCTGCGCCGGCATGAGCTACACCATGGAATATGCCTCGGAGACCAAGCCGTTCGAAGAAGTGATGGAAGACCAGGGCGTCAAGGTCTTCATCGATCCCAAGGCGATCCTGTTTCTGATCGGCACCGAGCTGGATTTCGTGCAGGAAAAACTGGGCGCGCGCTTTGTGTTCAAGAATCCAAACCAGACCAGTGCCTGCGGCTGCGGCGAGTCCGTCCAGATCACGCCGGCAAAAGCGGATTGATCAATCTCCTTTGAATTTTGGTAGCCGCTTATTCTGGAAGGCGGCCAGGCCTTCCCGGAAATCCGCGGTCTGACCGGCACGGCTTTGCGCGGCGCGCTCCTGCGCCAGTTGCTCTTCATACGTGTTGTGGGGGCTGTCCCAGAACAGTCTGCGGGTCAGGGGCAAAGATGCGGGTCCGTCCGCCAGCCGCTGGGCCATCGCCAGCGCCTCCTCCATCAAACGCGCATCGTCTGTCACGCGGTTGATCAGACCCCAGTCCAGCGCCTGCTCGGCAGGCAGTTTTTCCGCCAACAGCGCCAGTTCGCGCGCCCGGGCCAGGCCGATCAGGCGCGGCAGCAGCCAAGTGGCGCCACCGTCGGGCACCAGCCCGATGTGCGAGAAAGACAGCAGGAAATAGGCGGACCGCGCCGCCACAACCAGATCACCCATCAGCGCAAAGCTCATGCCGATGCCTACCGCCGGGCCATTGACCGCCGTGACAATCGGGATGGCAAGATCGCGCAGCCGCCGAAGGGCAGGGTGAAACAGCCGTTCCAGTGTTTCGCCGGCACGTTCCATCTGGCGTTCCGGCAGTTCGGTAAGATCGGCGCCGGAACAGAAGCTGCGCCCGGTGCCGGTCAGAACGAGAACGCGGAAATCGCCGGCTTCCACCGCATCCAGCGCGGCGTTCAGGCCGCGCATCATCGCGGACGAAAGAGCGTTGACGGTTTGGGGGTGGTCCAGCGCGATGACCGCGATTTTGCCCTGCGCCGTCAGATGGACCTGGTCGAACTCTTGGCGCACGAACACTCCCTGCCGAACCGGCAGGGAGCATAGCGCGAAATTGGCGAAAGATCAGGTGCCGCTCAATTATCGCTGTCATTCCCGCGCAAGCGGGAATCCAACTTTTGTCGGACGCCAAGTTGGATGCCCGCTTTCGCGGGCATGACAAAGGTGGGTCTAAGCGGCGCTGGTTTCCAGCGCAGCCATGCGAGGATCGTTCTGGTGGATCACCAGATTGCGGCCATTGTGCTTGGCGCCGTACAGGCAGGCGTCGGCGCGGCGGATGACAGTTTCGGCGGTTTCACCGGGGGCGAATTGGGCGACACCGATGGAAATGGTGATGGTGCCCAGCACATCGCCGGTGGATTTCTTCACCAGCTTCTTGGTCTCGACCGTCTGGCGGATCTGGTCGGCGACATGCGCGCCCGCGGAGAGGCCGGAGCCGCGCAGCAGCACGGCGAATTCCTCGCCGCCATAGCGCGCAGCGGTATCGCGGCCCTTGGTATTCTCCGACAGGCAGGACGCCACCAGGCGCAGCACCTGGTCGCCGGTCTGATGGCCCCAAGTGTCATTGAATTTCTTGAAATGGTCGATGTCGCACAGCAGGAGGGTAGCCGCTTCGCCGTCATGCTGCACGGCTTCGATGGCCGCCGTCACCGCATCGTCGAACGCCTTGCGGTTGGCGATGTTGGTCAAGGGATCGGTAAGGCTTTCTTTGCGCACATTGTCCAGCTTGTCGCGCAGTTCGGTGACTTGGGCGGAAGATGCCTGCAATTCGCCTTCCAGGCTTTTGGCGCGCTGTTCCATTTCGCGGGTGGCGGCGATCAGGCCTTCCACCAGCTTGCGCAGATCGGCGGGGCTGCGGTCGCCGCCCAGTTCGCCGCTGGCGACCGAAAGCGTGTTCTTGTAATCGACCGTGTCGCGGCCCGCTGTTTCCAGCTTGGCCAGCACATCGTCGATCATGGCGCTCATGTTGCTGCCGACCGCCTCCATCGCCAGCGCCGCGCGCGCGCCCGACAGGCAGCGCATGCGCAAATCCTGCAGCAGTTCGGGCGTGAAAGCCTTCTTGGCGGCGATCGCCGCGCCCATGATCTGGGTGATGGCGGGATTTTCGCCCGACACGAAGGCGTAGAAAAGCTCGAAATTTTCCGGCGTGGAGATGACGTTGCTCTCGCCCATCAGGTCGAGGGCGGCCTTTGCAAACCCATGTTCGCGGTCCGGCTTGAACACGATCAAAATCCCCTGCACCGGCGCAATGGCCGGTTTCGCGGGCTCAGTGTGCCCGCCCGCGCGGTAAAAAAGCGTTAAATACCGCGGGATTTCAAGTCTGAAATTTCAGCAAAAGCCGGGGTTTCGCCCCTTTATTCCTGGGGCTCGGGCTTTTTCACCGGCACGGGACGAAACAGGAAGGCCGGCAACTGACTCTTGTCCACCGCTTCGGGACGCGCCGCCTGCTCATTGTGATGGCGCTGACCGCCGCGTTCACGCTTTTCGGGGCGCGGTTCATTGCGGGGGCGCTGTTCCTGACGGGATTCCTGGCGCGGTTCTTGGCGCGGCTTGTCCTGACGCTCGCGCGGGGCCGCGGGGCGCGGCGCTTCCGCGGCGACAGGCTGGGGTGCGGCGACGGGCTGAGGCGCATCGACTGGCTGAGAAACGGCGTCGGGCGTTGCCGCAACAGGTTCCATGCCGGCGACCTGGTCGTGGAACTTTCCGCCCGGCGGACGGCGGTCGCGCTGCTTGCCATCGCGGCCACGGCCGCGTTCCTTGCCGCGGTCACGGCCACCGCGGCCCTGCTCGCCGCGTGGCGGTTTGCGTTCTTCGCGGACCTCGATGTCCATCATCTCGCGGCGCGGCAGCTTGTTGCCGGTGATCTTCTCGATTGCTTCGATGTATTTGCCGTCGCGATGCGAGGCCAGCATATAGGCGGCGCCGCTGCGTCCGGCCCGGCCGGTGCGGCCGATGCGGTGGACATAATCATCGGCATGGATCGGAACATCGAAATTGAAGACATGGCTGACGGCAGGAACGTCCAGCCCGCGCGCCGCCACATCGCTGGCGACCAGGATTTTCAGTTCTCCGGCGCGGAAACGATCGAGCGTCTTGGTGCGCAGCGACTGGTCGAGATCGCCATGGATCGGCGCGGCGTCGAAACCGTGCTTGACCAGGCTCTTGGCCACGACATCAACGTCGCGCTTGCGATTGCAGAAGACAATGGCGTTGTTGAGGGTGGCTTCCGCTTCGCGGATCAGGCGGCGCAGCGCCTCACGCTTGGCCCAGTCATTGGCGGGAATTTCCACCACTTCCTGAGTGATGTTGATGCCGGTGGTGGCAGGGCGCGAAACTTCGACACGCACCGCATTGTGCAGGAACTGATCGGTCAGGCGCTGGATCTCCGGCGGCATGGTGGCCGAATAGAACAGGGTCTGGCGGGTGAAGGGCAGCTTCCGGCAGATTTCCTCAACGTCGGGAATGAAGCCCATGTCGAGCATGCGGTCGGCTTCGTCGATCACCAGGATGTTGACCTGGCTCAGCAGCAGGCGGCCGCGGTTGAAGTGGTCCATCAGGCGGCCGGGCGTGGCGATCAGCACGTCGACGCCGCGGTCCAGTTTCTTGATCTGCTCGTCCATCGCCGTGCCGCCGATCAGCAGCGCATAGGAAAGCTTGGAGTATTTGCTGTACCGGTCGAAATTCTCCGACACCTGGTCGGCCAGCTCGCGGGTCGGCTCCAGGACGAGGGCGCGTGGCATGCGGGCCTTGGCGCGGCCGCGGCTGAGCATCTCGATCATGGGAAGCGTAAAGCTGGCGGTTTTGCCCGTGCCGGTCTGGGCAATGCCGATCAGATCGCGCCCTTGCAGCACCACCGGGATGCCCTGCGCCTGGATCGGCGTGGGGGTGGTGTAGCCGCTGTCGGCCACCGCCTTGAGAATGTCCGGGCACAGGCCCAAGCCTTCAAAGCCGCCATCGGGCGGGGGGCTGGACGGAGCCAGTTCAGATTTCTCTGTGGATTCAATAACTTCGTTTTGTCCGGCTTCCGCGCCGGAGATCGTCACACTGGTCGTAGCACGCTCCTGAAAAAGGGGCGCGACGTGTGGCGCCCAGGCCGGCGGCCCGAATGGCGGCCGACTCTTATCGCAGCGCAAAATAGGGATATTCCTCGAAAATGCAAGATATCCCTGTATTTTCGCATGAAACAGGGATTCGGGCGCCGGTATGGGCAGAATTTGGGGATTGGCGGCACTGGCCGTCGGCATCTGGCTGCTGTCGGTTTATGGGCAGTCGCGCCCGGCTGCGCTGGGGCTGGATGCGCCCGTCACCCAATTCTCCGCCGCCCGCGCTGACGCGTTCCTGGGGCGGTTGCTCGGCGACCAGAAACCCCATCCCGCCGGCTCTGCGGAAAGCGCCGCATTGCGCGCGCGGCTGCTGACGGAACTGGCCGAGTTGGGCGTGAACGCCCGCACCGAAACCCAAATGAGCTGCGCCGATGAAAGGCGTCGCGGGTTCATCCCCTGCGCCACCGTCAGCAACATCATTGCGGATGTGTCGCCCGGATCGGGCAAGCGCGTCGTTCTGATGGCGCATACTGACTCCGTCGCCGCCGGGCCGGGTGCGGGCGATGACGTGTCGGGCGTCGCCACCATTCTGGAAACCATCCGCGCGCTCAAGGCGCGGGGCCTTACCGGTGACCATCCCATCACCGCGCTGTTCACCGACGGCGAGGAAAGCGGTTTGCTGGGCGCGACCGCCTATCTGAAGACGCCGCTGGCGGCCGCCAGCACCGGCGCCGTGATCAACGTGGAGTCGCGCGGCAACCAGGGTCCCAGCTATCTGTTCCAGACCAGCGCCGGTGACGCGAAGCTGATCGATTTGTATGCGCGCAGCGTGCCGCACTTGGCGGCCTCGTCGCTCTATGCTGAAATCTACCGGATACTGCCCAACGATACCGACCTGACGCCGTTCCTGCGGGCGGGCGTGACCGGCTACAACTTCGCCTTTATCGGCAATCAAGCGCACTATCACACGCCGCTGGACCGCCGCGAGCATATTGATCCGCGCAGCCTGCAGCAGCATGGCGACAATGCCCTGGAACTGGCCGCTGCACTGAGCCGCACCGATTTCGCGGCGTTGCAGGGCGGGAATGCCATTTACCTCGATGTGCTGGGGCGCTGGCTGCCGCGCCTGCCGGTCGGCTGGGCCTTGCCGCTGTCTCTGGCGGCCTTCGTTCTGATCGCACTGGCGGGATTCTTCACCCCGCGGGAGCGCCGCGAAATCCGCCGTCCTGTTCTGGCCTTCCTGATGCCGCCTTTGCTGATTGCGGGCTGTATCGGCATGGGCTTTGCGCTTCATTTTCTGGCCGCGTGGATATCCGGCCATGCCGATCCCTCATTCGCCCATCCGCTGTGGCTGCGCCTGTCGCTGGCGTTCGGCGCCTTTGCGGTAGCGCTGGTGATGTCTCGCGGTGCCGGTGTCGTTAGCGGCTGGCTGTGGCTGGCGGGACTGTCCATTGTCTGCGCGATTTTCGCTCCGGGTCTGACGCCTTATTTCCTGTTCCCCTCGCTGGTGGCGGGGCCGTTGCTGCTGGCGACCATTGCGGGCGGACGCGGCTTGGCCTTGTCCGTCGCCATGCTGGCGGGACTGATCGTCTGGATCGGGTTCAATGCCGCCAGTGAGCCGATCATGGGGCTGAAAATGCACCCTCTCTTCATGATCACAGCCGCTTTCGGCCTGGTCACCCTGTTGCCGCTCCTGGCGAAAGCCAAGGCGCGGGCCTGGGGCATTTCGCTGGCGGCTTCGCTGGTTCTTGCCGTCGCTCTGGCGGTGACTGCGGGACTGCAACCGGCCTACAGCACGAATGCGCCGCAGCGGCTGAACCTGGGTTATGTCGAGATGGACGGCCGGGCGAGCTGGCTGGCGGACCCCGTGCCGCGCCTGCCGGACAGTCTGCGCGCCGCCGCCAATTTCTCCGCCGAACCGCAGCGCCTGCTAGAGATGTTCTATGTCGCGCCCGCCGGCGCCGCGCGCCATCCCGTGCCGACCGCGCTGGTGTCGCGCGACGGCGACAGCGTCACGCTGGACATCAAGGCAGAAAGCGATGCTGTGATGCTGATAGTGCCGGGGGAAGCGAAATTGCAATCCTTCACCATCGCTGGCGTGACCACCCAGGCATCCGAAGACCGTGTCACCATTCTCTGCGGCACGCCGGACTGCGCCACAGCGCGCATGACCTTGCGCCTTGCCTCATCCGAACCTGTCAATTTGCAGCTTTTGGCCCAACGGCGCGGACTGCCGCCCCAAGGCGCAACGCTGTTGAAGGCACGTCCGCCGGAAGCCGTACCGTCGCGGGC
>JBBSKJ010000055.1:0-10075 GCA_038256475.1 Micropepsales bacterium
CGAAGGCGGCTGGGGCCGCATCGACGAGAGCGGCAAGCGCATCTATGTCGGCATCAATGCCGGTGAAAAAACCCCGGTGAATTTCCGGCTGGAAGTGACCAATTCCGGCGGCCATTCCATGCGCCCGGTGAAGGACAATGCGATCTACCGTCTGGCGGCGGGCCTGCTCAAGATCGGGGCGCACGACTTTCCGGTGCAGACCACCGATTCCAGTATCGGCTTCTTCACCAAGATGGGTCCGCAGCTGGGCGGCGAAATGGGCGCGGCGATGACCGCTTTCGCCAGAAACCCCAAGGACGCGCAGGCCGCCGCGATCATCGCCGCCGACCCGGCCTTCAACGCCATGCTGCGCACCACCTGCGTTACCACCCTGCTGGAGGCGGGCCATGCCAACAACGCCCTGCCCCAGCGCGCCGTCGCCACTGTCAATTGCCGCATCTTTCCGGGCGGCACGCCGCAGCAGGTCAGCGACAAACTGGCCGAACTGATGGGCGACACCCAGATCAAGATCACCACCACCAAGGGGCGCAATGCCGGCGGCGCGGCGCCGCCACTGACCGATGCGGTCATGAAGCCGATCATTGCCGCGGCGGCGCGGCGCTGGCCCGGCGTTCCCGTGGTGCCCATGCTGGAGATCGGCGCCACCGACGCCTCCTATCTCACCCCGGCGGGCATTCCCACTTATGGCTTTACCGGCATCTTCTTCGAGCCCGACGGCAGCCGGCTGCACGGGCTCAACGAGCGCGTGCGCGTCGACGCGGTCTATGAGGGACGCGACCTGATCACCGAAGTTGTGCGCGACTACGTCAAATAGTCAGTGCAGCTTCAGGCGCGGTCGGATGATGTGATTGACATGGCCGACCGCGATCAGCGCCAGGCCTTTGAGCCAGCCATGAATCGCGATCAGATGCATGCGGTAGAGCGAGACATAGACAAAGCGCGCCAGCCGCCCCTCGATCGCCATGCGTCCGCCGATCAGGTTGCCCATCAATGAGCCGACGGTGGAAAAATGGCTCAGCGACACCAGCGAGCCATGATCCTTGTAGACGAAGTTCTTCAGGGGCCCGCCTTTTATAAGCGCGCAGATATTGCGGAAGGCGGTTGACGCCATCTGGTGCGCCGACTGGGCGCGCGGCGGCACCGGGCGGGTGGCGCCCTCGGGCACATAATAGGCGCAGTCGCCGATCGCGAAGATGCGGTCGTCGCGTGTGGTCTGCAGCGTCGGCTTCACCACCAGCTGGTTGGCGCGGGTAGTTTCAAGACCCGCAACCGCTTTGAGTATGTCCGGCCCCTTCACCCCCGCCGCCCACACCCGCAAATCCGCCGCAATGAACTCGCCGCCCTTGGTGAGCATGCCTTCGCCGGTGGCTTCGACCACCGCCGTGTTGGTCAGCACCCGCACCCCCAGCGCTTCCAGCTCCTTACGCGCGGCCGCGGCCAATGTTTCGGGCAGTGCCGGCAGGATGCGCGGCCCCGCCTCGATCAGCGTGACCTTGAGCCGGCTCTCGTCGAACACTTCCAGTCCATAATGGCGCAACTCTGACGCGGAATTGTACAGCTCGGCCGCCAGCTCGACGCCGGTGGCGCCGCCGCCGACAATATCCACCCGCACATGGGCGTCGGCCGAGGGATCGGCCTGCAGGGTGCGTGACACCCTGAGGCAATGATCCAGCAGCTTGGAGCGGAAGCGGTCGGCCTGCAGCCGGCTGTCCAGGAAGATACAATGCTCGGCCACGCCCTTGGTACCGAAGTCGTTGCTGACCGATCCCACCGCCAGCACCAGATAGTCGTAGCGGATGCGGTGGCTGCCCATGATCTCGCGGCCATCCTCGCCCTTGATCGGCGCGATCAACAGATGACGCGTGTCGCGGTCGATGCCCTCCATCGCGCCATAGAAGAAGCGGTAGCCCCAGGCATGGCCATGGCTGCGATAGCCAACTTCGTCGAGATTGGCATCCAGCGAACCAGCCGCCACTTCATGCAGCAGCGGCTTCCAGATATGGGTGCGGTTTTTTTCGACCAGGATGACGTCAAATTTCTCGCGCCCCAGCCGGCCGCCCAGCTTTGTCGCCAGCTCCAGCCCGCCAGCCCCGCCGCCGACGACCACGATTTGGGTTTTGCGCGGTTTGGACGTCGCTTCGCTCATGGGATCACAAATAGCATATTATCGCGATGCGCTGCACCAGCACGGCTTTCCAGACAGCATTTTTTGGGTCAGTTTGTCCGGCACGAAACTCAGCAGCGAGCTACCCGCCATGTCCGACACGCGCATCAGCCTGGAAAAGGCCAACACCATCATCACGGCGGCCTTCGCCAAGGGCAAGGAAACGGGCATGAAGGCGCTGTCCTGCGTGGTGACCGATGCGGGCGGCCATGTCATCGCCTTCCAGCGCCAGGACGGCACCAGTTCCCTGCGGTTGGACATTGCCCGCGCCAAAGCGGCAGGGGCGCTGTCCATTGGCGTGTCGTCGCGCAAGCTGGGCGAGATGGCGGCAGAGCGCCCGCATTTCGTCGGCGCGCTGGCGCATCTGGCACCGGGCGGCCTGCTGCCGGTGGCGGGCGGGGTGATCGTCAAGGGGTCCGACGGCTATCCGATCGGCGCGGTGGGCGTGACCGGCGATACCTCGGACAATGACGAAATCGCCGCACTGGCCGGTATCGCCGCCGCAGGGCTTACGCCGCAGTAATCACGTGGCGTCGCGCAGGATCACGCGCGAAAAGCGTACTTCCCAGAACTGCTTGGGTTGGCCTTCACCGGCGGTGCCGGGATAGCCGACCACCGCGAACATGAAGATTTCGCCTGTCGGTACGCCTTTGGCGTTCACCTCGTTGCGATAGGACATGGCGCTGGCGATGCCATCCCCCATCGGCCGCTCGGTTGATGCGCCGTCCACCAGTCTGTTGCCCTTGGCGGCGACGAACTTGTCCGCCATCGCATTGAGGGCTTGCGTTGAGAATGGCGTCAGCACCGCATGGCGTATGGTGCAGGCGTGATAGGGCGGCCGCTCGGCCGTCAGCACATAGCGGCCACCCACGCCCTGGATCAGCCAGCCCTCGCCGCCCGCCTTGCTGCGGACGAACAGCCTGGCTTCATCGGACGAAAGCTTGGTCAGCTTGTTGTCGGTTGTCGCGGACACCACCGCCGCATCGTCGGGAAACTTGTCCAGACAATAGGACGAGAACAGGCGGATGAACTCGTCGGACGGCGTCAGGCCAGGCGCGGCCTCCTGCGCGCGGGCGCCACCGCTTACCAGCAGCAGCAGCCCGCAGCAGAAGGCGGCTGATTTCACGCGGTGACCTGTTCGGGGACCTGCAAGCGGCGATTGGGGTTCACAAAGAACCAGGCGAACATACACACAAAACAGAGCCCAGCCGCGACATAAAAGGCGGTTTCCCAGCCATAATGCACGGCAAACCACGGGGTCGCCGAGGCCGTGACCGCGCCCGCGATCTGTCCGCCCATGTTTATCATGCCGGACACGATACCGGTGAACGGCCCGCCATAATCCGCCGCCACCGCCCAATAGGTCGCCTGGCCCAGATACAGAACACCCGCGCCGCCCGCCAGCACCAGCACCGCAACTGTCGTATTCTGTGCCTGACTGCCCACGATCAGGAAAAGGCCCGCGGCAAACAGGGTCGCTGCGCCGAACAGGCTGCGCCCGACATACTGGCCCTTATGCTTGACCAGCCAGTCGCTGATGACGCCGCCGAGCAGACAACAAAGCGTCATGGCGATGAAGGGAAGTGTGCCCAGCAGCGCGCTGCTCTTGAGATCGAGGCCGCGCCCGTCGCGCAGATAGATGAAGAACCAGGTGTGGAAAATGAAGGCGACATAGCAATAGGCGACATAGGCGATCGCGGTCCCCATCACATCGATGCTGGTGAAAATGCGCAGCCACGGCACCTTGCCGATCGGGCCTTCGATCTTGACCGGCTGGCCGGCGGCGATATGCGCCTTTTCCTCTGCCGTGACGCTTTTATGCTCGGCCGGCGTGTCGCGGGCCACATACCACCAGATCACGGCCACGATCAGGCCGATGGCGGCGGAAAAATAGAAGACTTCATGCCAGCCCGAAAAGGCGATGATCGCCGCGACCACCGGCGGCGCGGTGCCTGAGCCGAAGCCGACGCCGCCAAACACCCAGCCATTGGCCTTGCCGCGTTCGGTGCTGGGAAACCAGGCGGCAATGAACTGGTTGGTCGAGGGGTATGCCACCGCCTCGCCCAGGCCCAGAGTGAACCGCACGGCGATCAGCATCCACAAAGCGCCACCCGCGGTCGGCGGGACCAGCGCCGTGACGACGGACAGCACGCTCCACCAGATCAGGCCATAGGTCAGGGTCTTGCGCGGACCCAGCTTGCCCACGACCCAGCCGGCGGGAATCTGGAATGCGGCATAGCCGAGCAGGAAGGCGGAAAAGACCCAGCCCAGCTGAATCTTGTCGATGCCATAGTCCTCGGCAAGGTAGGGACCGGCGATGGAGATGTTGCTGCGATCAAGATAGACGACCGCGCTGATCAGGAAAATCAGCATGATCAGCAGGTAACGGACCCTATGCGTCATCATTTCCCAAATCCCCCCCATGTTCACGGCCTGCAGCCGCTCTTCGTGCTTGCGACGTTTGCGGAAAGGTCCGCCGGACCTGTTCAGCCCCTTGACGGAGCAAAGCCTAGTTCGCGGCTTTCGTCAAAGAGGGGTAACGCGGGTCAGTGTGCGCCGCAAAACGGCTTGCGCCGATGGCGCCATACTGGAAACAGCCCCGCCGATCCCCCATGATGATTGCCGCTTTTGAACATTTGTCAGGAAGAAAATGTCCGGAAAACTCGAGGGGAAAATCGCGCTGATCACCGGCGCTGCGGCGGGCATAGGCCGCGCCACCGCGCAGCTGTTTGCGGCGCAAGGCGCCAGGCTGGTCGTTACCGACCGTGACGTCAAAGGGCTCGATGGGCTCAAGGGCGACAAGCGCCCGCTCGACGTCACCGATGCCGCCGCCATCAAGGCGCTGGCGGCGGACGTCGGCCGCCTCGATATCCTGTTCAACTGCGCCGGTTTCGTGGAAAACGGCACCATCCTGGATAATGACGACTCCCAGTGGGAGAAGTCGTTCGACATCAATGTCTATGCCATGGCGCGGATGATCCGCGCTTTTCTGCCCGCCATGATCGAAGGCGGGGGCGGCTCCATCATCAACGTCGCCTCGGTGGCCGGTTCCATCAAGGGCGTACCAAACCGCTGCCTCTATGGCGCCAGCAAGGCCGCGGTGATCGGCCTGACCAAGTCGGTGGCGATCGATTTCGTTACCAAGGGCATCCGCTGCAACACGGTCTGCCCCGGCACGGTGGATTCGCCCTCGCTGCAGCAGCGGCTGAAAGACACCGGCGACTATGACGCCGCGCGCAAGGCATTCACGGCACGCCAGCCGATGGGACGGCTGGGCACGGCGGAGGAAATCGCCGGCATCGTGCTGTGGCTGGCCAGCGACGAGTCCCGGTTCGCCACGGGGCAGAATTTCATCGTCGATGGCGGGATAACGATCTAGGTGCGCGAACTGCTGGCGATGTTCCTGACGGTGTTCCTGGCGGAGTTCGGGGACAAGACGCAGCTGGCCACTATGCTGTTCGCCTCGGAGCGCAAAATGTCGGCATGGGCGGTGTTCGCCGCCTGCGGCGGGGCGCTTTTGCTCAGCGCCGCCATCGCCACCTTTTTCGGCACCATGGCCGGCCGTTATCTGGCCGCCGTGCCGTTCAAGCTGATCGCGGGAATCGGCTTCATCATGATCGGCGCCTGGACGGTGATGCAGTACTACCGGGAGACTTAGGCGCGGAAGCGTCCGTCGAGACGGGCGATCATTTCCTCAGGGCTAAAACCCAGCGCCTCGAGCCGTCCGGAACGCGAGAACAGCGCCAGTCCCGACAGCGCGGCGGCCAACAACAGCACATCGCGCTGTCCTTCGCGGCCCTTGGTGGACAAGCCGCTGGCATCGGACAGCGCCTTGAGCGCCGCGATCAGCCGGCCATTGAAAAGGCGCTCGGCATCGCCGCCTTGTGCGCCAGGAAGCGCGGCCGAAGCTGCCGCCATGGTTTCGGCACTGCGCAGCAGATCCAGCGCCACCGTGCCGGCGCCGGCAAGCCCGCCCGATGCGGGCGCATCGCGCATGGCGCGCGCCAGCGCGGTGAGATCGTCCGCCGCCAGGGCCAGCAGCAATTCGTCCTTGTTGCGGAAATAGCCATACAGCGCGGCGGGCGCGAACCCGGCTTCCGCCGCGACCCCACGCAGGGAAAGGTCGCGGGCGCCATCGCGGGTCGCCACGCGGCGGGCCGCCTCTAGAATCGCCGCCCGGGACGCCGCCTTGGACGCCTGACGCCGCTGCGTGGGAATGCGAACCGCCGTCTCAGCCATGGCGGAATCATAGGTGATTCGTGCGAAACCCCGCACCGCCCGACCGGCAAATAATCCGGGTGCGGCGCGGCAAAAGGAATCAGAACCCTCCCCCGGCGTACGCGAAGCGCGCTTGCATTGGGGAGGGTGAGGCCCGCAGCCAGGCGTGTCGAACGAAGCTGGCCGGGCGCGAAGCGCCCCACAATATCAGCGCGCTACGCGCGCGGGGCCAGCGAAAACCGGGAGGGGAAACCCTTAATTGGGGGGCGACCTGGCGGCGGTAATGGCGCTGTTCACCGCATCCCCGACCCGTTGCTGCGCCTTGCGGCTACCCGCGACCTTGAGCCGGGCGCTGGTCTCGATCATCGGCTCGAAGGGCTGGCCGCTGGCCGCGGCCTGAAGCTTGGCGGCCTCCACTTCCTTGAGCAGGCAGTCCTGATAGAGACTCGACTGGGCGATGAAATGACGCGCATCCGCCAATGCCGCGCGCATCCGGTCGGCGCTCGGCGCACCGCCCAGCTTTGCCGGCACGGCCGGTTCGACGCACATGTCCAGCGCAAGGCTTGCGGACGCGCTGCCGATCAGTATCGCTAAGGCGATGACACTGCGCACACGAAATCCTCGTTGAATGCGCAATTATCTCATATCAGGGCGTTTGGAACCAGCCGGTTGCACGGACCAGTTTGGTACGGAAATGTGCAAAAAACGGCCGCAAAATCGTCAGACAAGCGTCACGTTTTAAAATGTCAGGCAGTCGGGACTTGCGCGTTTTGCGCTGGCCCGTGCAGGCGAAACCAGTGGTCGGCGTAGCGAACCAGCAAGGCGATGACCATCAGCGACAGGCTGATGTCGTAGAAGGCATCGGGACGGTGAGGGCCGGAAATGCGCGCCAGCGCCATTAGCGAATAGCAGGACCAGAAATAGACAAAGGCGGTCCCCAGCAGGGTGCGGCGCGTGCGCTCGCCAATCAGAACTTTGCCGCCCTGTTTTCCATTGTGGCGCTTCAAAGGTCCGGCGGTCAGCGCCATCACCAGCGCCACCGTGGCGCCGAACAGCACCATGAAGGTGGCGCCGCCCGACAGGCGGATGACATGGGGCAGGAAGACCGAAAGAAGATAGACGGCGTAACTGGCGCAAAAGCCCCAGATCAGCTTGCGCCCCAGACTTTCCGGCCAGGTGAAGCCGGCAAAGAAACGGGCGGCCAGGCGACCCACCGGCTCGGCCATCATCGCCGCGAAGAACACAAAGAATGTATAGCGCCAGGCCAGCTGGCTCCCCAGCCGGAAACCGTTCTCGGAAAAGCCGCGGGCCAAAATGGCGCCGAGCACCAGCGCGACGGCGACCAGCGCGATGCCCAACACCAGCGGCGCCAGGCTTACGCGCAGCCGCGGAGCTTTCGCGGAACCGAAAATTGCGTTGTTGTCGAGCGCGACCATGACCCACCAAGGCTTGTTATGGGATGCAACGCACCATTTTAGAAAAAGATGCGGGTTTTCAGACGGTCAAAGCGACCGCGAAACCGTCCACCGGCTGATTGGCTTCGTGGCGTGGCGCCGCCGCCACCAATCCGGCAACCGACAGGCCCGCGCTCTTCGCGGTGGCGCGCAAATAAGCATCACTGTGCCGCCAGCGGCGCTTGGGTCCAAGCTCAAACCCCTCCACCGCCGCTTCGGTGGTGAACAGGAAATAACCATCCGGCGACAGCTTTTTGCGTACGCCTTCGAACACGACGCGAAGATCGCCCAGATAGACCAGCGTGTCGGCCGCCAGGATCAGGTCATAGGTGGGGCCGGGCGCCGCCAGCGCGCTTTCCAGATCGGCAACGGCCAGATCGTTATATATGTGACGCGCCCGTGCCTTTTCGATCATGGCCGGCGACAGGTCGACACCGTCCAGTCGCGCTGCCAGCGGCTTGAAGGCCATGCCGGCCAGGCCGGTGCCGCAGCCCAAATCCAGTATCGCCAGGTTTTCTCGTCCCGGCATCACCATCGCGGCCAGGTCCCGCAGGATTTGCGGCGCGGCGTAGGACAGCTGTCCGAGCATGCGAACGTCGTAATCGGCGGAAAACTGGTCGAACAGGTGGCGCACATAGCCGGCGTCGGAACGCGCCGCCGTCTTGATGCGCTGGGCGCTGGCGATCATCGCTGTGGTTTCAGGTGACGGTTCCAGCGCCCGCAAATTCTCCAGCGCCTTGTCGGCCTCCCCGGCTTTCAGCCAGGCGCGTGCGATCAGTTGACGGGCGCGCGGCAGATCGGGATCGATGCGCAGCGCCCGCTGCAGTTCGGCGATGGCCGTGGGCAGCAAATCCGCCGCCAGCAGCGCTTCGCCCAGCGCCAGTCCGGCGGGCGCGACGTCGGGATTGAGCGAAACCGCCTCGCGCGCCTCTTCCAGAGCGCCCTTGCTATCACCCGCCGCCAGCAGGGCTTTGGCCAAGGTCAGCCGCGCCAAGAGGCCGCCGCGTCCCGCCGCCAGGCGCGCGCGCAAATCCCGCGCGGCTTGGTCCCCTTCGCCGGCGGCGATCAGCGCCTCGGCGGCTGCAATCGGGTCTTCCCCGTCTTCCAATTCAAGAATCGGCAAGGAGACAAAGGCCGTTGTTGAGAACCACAGTGCCGGGCCGTTCCTTGACCGAGGCGCGGTACGAGATGGTGGCGCCGTCCTGCCACAGCTCCACCACCAGCGTCTCGCCGGGAAACACCGGCTTGGAGAAGCGCACATCGAATTGCCGAATGCGTTCTGGCTGATATTCAGCAAGCGTCGAAAGAACCGCGCGGCAGGCCGTGCCATAGGAACAAAGCCCGTGCAGAATGGGGCGGGGAAAGCCGACCATTTTGGCGAATGCCGGATCGCGATGCAGCGGATTGCGGTCTCCCGACAGGGCATACACAAAAGCCTGGTCGGGGCGGGTATCGCATTCGCGCACCAGATCGGCGGCGCGCCCGGGAATTTCGTGCGGCTGGGGCCCGCCCTGCGGCTTGCCGCCAAAACTGCCATCGCCACGCGCGAAGATCGAAGTGACAATGGTGAACAGCTTGTCGCCCGTGCCGGCGTCGCGGCTGACCCGTTCCTGGATCAGCACCGCGCCCTTGCCTTCGCCTTTATCCAAAATGTCGAGATAGCGTTCGTCCGACACCACGTCGCATTTGGCGGGCAGCGGTTTGTGAATGGTGATGCGGCGCTCGCCATCCACCACCATCATGAAATTGATGTTGGACTTTTGCGGCATGCGCTGCTGCTGCGGCGGCGCTTCGCCGCGATTGATCACGCTGGCGAAGGTCGGCACAACCTTCAGCCCGTTATTCTCATAGACGAAGGGAAGTTCCGTTTCGTCCAGCGGATCGCGCCCCAGACCCTCGCCCATGGCATAGAGCATCACGTCTTTCTCGTCATAGCGCGACACCAGCCCCGTCGCGCCGGACTGCATCATGTCGTCATAATCAATCGCCATGACTTCGTTCCTGAAGGTCTCTGGCGGCAATCTAGTCGCTGTGATCTTCTGGCGCCATGGTCATGCCCGCCCCCGCCTCGCCCTCTTCGCCTTACGCGCCGCCCCAGCGCCGCCGCAACGGCTGCCTGTGGGGTTGCCTGATCGCGATGCTGCTGATGGTCACGCCCTTTCTTCTGGCGGGCGGCTATGGCGCCTGGTTTCTGTGGGACGGCTACAAGCGCGATCCGGTGCTGCGGCTGGTGGGCGAA
>JBBSKJ010000056.1:0-9890 GCA_038256475.1 Micropepsales bacterium
CGGTCGCCGCCAGGATCAGCAGGTTTTCGGCCGACGTCTCCCTGGGCAGCAGGCGCGAGGCGGGCACACCCGCGATCACGCCTTTTTTTACCAGCGCGTCCACCACAGGCGCGGCGGGTTTGGGCAGCTTCACGGTGAACTCATTGAAGAACGCATTGGTCAACAGTTCGACCCCGGGGAGCGCGGCCAGCCGGTCCGCCAGCGCCGACGCCTTGGCGTGGTTGAGCCGCGCCAGCCGGGTCAACCCGTCTTCGCCCAGCAGCGACAAATGAATGGTGAAGGCCAGTGTGCAAAGGCCGGAATTGGTGCAGATGTTGCTGGTCGCTTTTTCGCGGCGGATATGCTGCTCGCGCGTGCTCAATGTCAGCACAAAGCCGCGACGGCCTTCGACATCCACCGTCTCGCCGCACAGGCGGCCGGGCATCTGACGCAGGAATTTCTCGCGGGTGGCGAACAGGCCGACATAGGGCCCGCCGAAATTCAGGCCGTTGCCGATGCTCTGGCCCTCGGCGGCGACAATGTCGGCGCCCTGCGCGCCGGGTGGCTCGAGCAGACCCAGCGACACGATCTCGGTCACCACCGCGATCAGCAGCGCGCCCTTGGCATGGGCGGCTTCGGCGATGGGGCGCAGGTTGCGGATCAGCCCGAACACGTCCGGCGACTGCACCACCACGCAGGCGGTCTGGTCGTCGATCAAGGCGATAATGTCTTCGGCGCTGCCCGGCGTCACTTTAGTGCGTTCGACCGGCCCGAACAGCCCGGCCACGGTTTCCACGGTTTCGGCGTAATGGGGATGCAGACCGCCCGACAGAATGGCCTTGCCGCGCTTGGTGATGCGCTGGGCCATCAGCACCGCTTCGGCGGTGGCGGTCGAACCGTCATAGAGCGAGGCATTGGCCACCTCCATGCCGGTGAGCAGCGCCACCTGGGTCTGGAACTCGAACAGATATTGCAGCGTGCCCTGGGCGATTTCCGGCTGGTAAGGCGTGTAGCTGGTAAGGAATTCCGAGCGCTGGATCAGGTGATCCACCGCGCTGGGCACATGATGCTTGTAGGCGCCGGCGCCGCAGAAGAAGGGCGCCGCGCCCGCCGCAACATTCTTCGCCGCCATTTTCGACATGGCGCGGTCAACTTCCATCTCGCCCTGTGTGTCGGGCAGATCGAAAGCGGACAGCGCCACCACGGCGGACTTGGGCACATCGCGGAACAGAGAGTCCACGTCCGGCGCGCCGATCTTCGCCAGCATGGCGCGGCGGTCATCGGGGGTTAAAGGAAGGTAGCGCATTACAGCCTCTCAGTGTCATGGCCCGGGAATCCGGGCCATCCAGTTGATGCCTTGTTTGATGCCGAAATTTTGGACTGCGTACTTTTTTGAAAAGTCATCGTTGCGTCACCTGGGTGGCCCGCACTCCGTCGGGCCATGACAATGAGTTAAAGCGACTCCAGGAACTTCGCGTAAGCCGCCGTATCCATCAGCTTGGCGAACTCGTCTTTGTTCGAGAGCTTCAGTTTGAAGAACCAGCCCTCGCCTTCCGGGTCTTCATTGACCTTGGAGGGCGCGGATTCCAGCGCGCTGTTGGCCGTGGTGACGGTGCCGCCGGCCGGCGCGTAAATATCGCTGGCGGCCTTGACGCTTTCCACCACTGCGGCTTCGCCGCCGGCGGCGACGGTCTTGCCACTGGCCGGAAGCTCGACGAACACCACGTCACCCAGGCTTTCGGCGGCATATTTGGTAATGCCGACGGTGGCCTCGTCGCCCTCGAGGCGGATCCATTCATGCTGGTCGGTATAGCGGACTTCACTCATGGAAATTCTCCTAGCGGCGATAGGTGTGAGGAACGAAAGGCATGGACGTAACCAGGGCCGACATCGGCTTGCCGCGCACCATCAGGTCCAGCGCCGTGCCATCGCTGGCGAACGCGCTTTCGACATAGCCCATGGCCAGCGGCGCATTCAGGCTGGGGCCGAAGCCGCCCGATGTGACCTTGCCGATGATGCGGCCCGTCTTGTCGGCGATTTCGGTGCCTTCGCGTGCCGGGGCGCGGCCTTCGGGGCGAATGCCGACGCGCCTGGTTGCCGGATTGTTGGCCATGATCTTGTCGGCGGCGGGAAAGTCCTTGGCGTCGCGGCGGCGCTTGCCGATGGACCACATCAGTCCCGCTTCCGCCGGATCGACGGTCTCGTCCATGTCATGGCCGTAGAGGCAAAGCCCTGCTTCCAAACGCAGGCTGTCGCGCGCGCCAAGGCCAATCGGCAGCACTTCGACTTCGCGCAGCAGCGCCCGCGCCACCTTTTCGGCGTCTGCGCCTTCAATGGAAATTTCGAACCCGTCTTCGCCGGTATAGCCGGTGCGGCTGATGATGGCGGGGGCGCCTGAAACCGTGGTGCGCACGATTTTCATGAAGGTAAGTTGGGAAATGCCGGGTGAATGGCGTTGCAGCACCTCGGCCGCCTTCGGGCCTTGCAGCGCCAGCAGCGCGCGATCCAGGCGCGGCGTCAGCGTGGCCACGCCCTTCAGCTTTTCGGCGATATATTCAAAATCGGCTTCCTTGGTGCCCGCATTGACCACCAGATAAAGCTCCGCTTCGCCAGCCAGGCGCGCGAACATGAAATCGTCCTTGATGGTACCCGCCTCCGTCAGCAGCAGGCCATAGCGCTGCATGCCTTCCTTCAGGCCCGTGACATCAGCGGGCGTGACGCGCTCCAGCGCGCCCGTTTCGCCCGACAAGAAAGCCTGGCCCATATGCGAAACGTCGAACAGCCCCGCCTTGTCGCGGGTGTGCAGATGCTCTTTCAGAACGCCGGCGGGATACTGCACCGGCATTTCATAGCCGGCGAACGGCACCATCTTGCCGCCCAGCTCCAGATGGAGCGCATAAAGCGGCGTGCGGCGCAGAGTATCAGTGGAAGATGTCATACCGGTCCCGATGCAAGAGTGCGCGCCCTGACATGAGCGCGACCCCTCTGTATTGGGACCTGAGAGATTTCCCCGGCGCTTCGAGAAGCAGCCGGATTACCCCTTCGGTGGAAACCGCAATTGCAGCTTCGCTTTCCAGAAGTTCATCACCCGATCGCGGTCCTTTTGCCTGAGAGTTTCCGGGGCGGTTGCTCCTTCGGCGGCAAGTTCTAAATGCTCTCTCCCGCGAGGGATCGTGTGCTGGCCAACCCCATGGCGCCTTCAGGCGGACGGGGATGTTGCAGAGCATCATAAGGGGGGACCTCGGGGAGTCAACGAAGCCCGGCCCGCTGTCTTATCAGGCTGCGAAGTTACTCACATTCTTTCGGGAACTTCGATGCCCAGAAGGTCCAGAACCCGGGTCAGGGCGGCCAAAACCAGGGCGCAAAGCCCCAGCCGGGCCGCCTTCAGGGCCGGATCGGCCTCTGACAGGACGTGATGCTCATTGTAGAAGCGGCTGAAATTCTGCGCCAGTTCGAAGGCATATTCGCACAGCATGTTGGGGGCGCGTTTTTCCTCTGCGCTCGCCAGCATGTCGCCCAGCGACAGAAGCTGCAGCATCAGCCGGCGTTCTTCCGGCGAATGAATGGCGGGCGCACCGATTTCGGCCCCCTGCTCACGCGCCTTGCGCAGCATGGACTGGATGCGCACCGCCGCATATTGCAGATAGGGCCCGGTCTTGCCTTCGAATTTCGAAAACCGTTCCAGATCGAAAACATAGTCGGTGCTGCGATGATTGGAGAGGTCGGCGAATTTGATGGTGGCGATGCCGACCTTGCGGGCGATCTCGCCGCGTTCTTCCGCCGAATAATCCGCGCCGATCCCCTGCTCGGCCAACCGCTTTTCCGCTTCCGCCTTGCCCATCTCGATCAGATCGAAAAGCTTCATCGCGCCGCCAGCGCGGGTTTTGAACGGCTTGCCGTCCGGCCCGTTCATGGTGCCGTAGCCCACATGTTCCAGCTGCGCGCGGCCCGCCAGCTTGGCCTTGTCGGCGGCGCGGAACACCTGCTCGAAATGGCCGTGCTGGCGATGGTCCACCACATACAGGATCAAGTCAGGATCATAGTTTCGCACGCGCTCGATCACGGTGGCCAGATCGGTGGTCCCATACAGCACGCCGCCTTCCGTCTTGACCAGGATCAGCGGCGGCATCGGCTTCTTGTCGTCATCACGCGCCACCGGCACCACAACCGCGCCTTCGCTGACTTCGGTCAGGCCCCGCGCCTTCAGATCTTCCAGCATGGGCCCGATCAGCGCGTCGACGCTGGATTCCCCATTCCACAGATCAAACTTCACCCCCAGGGCGCCGAACTCGCGCGTCAGGCCCACTTCCGTGACTTTGACGAAATGCCGCCACAGAGCGCGGTAACCGGGGCGCCCAGCCTGCAGATCGACGGTAGCGCGGCGGGCCGCTTCCAGCCGCGCCGGATCGGCCTTGCAGGCCGCCGAGGCGCGCGGATAGATCGTTTCCAGATTTTCCATGCTGACGGGGGATTCGCCCGGGTACGGCCCTACGAAATTGGGATCGAAGTAGATCGGCGCGGTGCCCATGATCTCGATCTCAGTGATCAGCTGGCCCATCTGCAGGCCCCAGTCACCCAGATGCACATCGCTGATCACGCGCCAGCCATTGGCGCGATACAGCCGCTGCAAGCAATCGCCAATGATGGAGGAACGCAAGTGATGCACCGCCATCGGCTTGGCGATATTGGGGCCGCCGAAATCCAGCACCAGTGTTTTGCCCGTGCCGGTTCCTGGCGCGCCCAGCGTCTGGTCACCCGTCAGCGCGGCGCCGCGCGCATCCAGCGCCGCATCGCTGAGATCAAGATTCAGGAACCCCGGGCCGGCGATCTCCACCTTGGAAAAAATCGGCTCGGCCCTGAGCCGGGCGGCAATCTTCTCTGCAATGGCGCGGGGATTGGCTTTGGCCGCTTTTGCTGCGGCCAATGCGCCGTTGCACTGAAACTGCGCCAGATCGGGCCGATCCGATGCCGCGACGCGCCCTAACCCCTCGGCCAGCCCTTCGGCGGCGAACGCCGCGCCGGCAATCCGCGACAGTTCGGCCGTGAGAGAACTCATTGCTGGTAGCGGCTCTTGGCCTTGTTGTAGGCGATCTGCTGGTCCGTCATCTGGAATCCGGCCAGCAGCTGGTAATTCCAGGGCAGCTTGCCATTGGCGATCACAATGCGGGTCTGGTTGGGCGCCTGCTTGATCAGGCTGGTGGCCGCGCCGGGCGCGAAAGAGAAGTTCAGCGTGTAGGCATGTTTGGCGTAAATCCGCGCGCCTTCATGCACCACCACGAAATAGGGCACGGAATAGGACGCGGCCGCGGTGGAGGGCGCGCGGGTGGCGCGGAAGGTGAGGTCGAGCGACGCCCGCACCACCTGGGTGCTGTTGTTGTAAACACAGTCGGACTCGGCCCGGTCCAGCGACACGGTGTAGAGCTCATTGGCCAGGTCGGGCGTGGTGCCGGGCCGGAAGAAGGTCACAGTGGCGGTGTCGTTCAGGATCGCCGGGATCGGGCAGACCGTGATCTTCTGGCTGCAGCCCAGCAGCGGCACAGAAAGCAGGACAAACAGAACTAGGGGCCGGAAACTCTTCAACGCTGGTCTTCCTTGCATGCGCTTGACTTTTGCCCGCCCCGGCCCGACTTCTCCCAACCGCCGATTTGGGCGCGGACCATAGCCAAGCAGACCCCTGATGGAAAGCACAGAACGCCGAAAAAGCCAAGCTTTCCGCGATTTTAGCCGGGGAGCCTGAACCAGATGGCCGTCTATACCGAGGTCAGTTTCGAAGAGCTGGAACGGCTGCTGGAGCAGTACGATATCGGCCAGCCCCTGTCCTTCAAGGGCATCGCCGAAGGCATCGAAAATTCCAACTTCTACCTGCAGACCGACCGGGGCGCCTTCATCCTGACCCTGTACGAGAAGCGGGTGAACCCCGATGACCTGCCCTTCTTCCTGGGCCTGATGGAGCATCTGGCAGAGCGGGGCCTCAATTGTCCGCTGCCGGTGAAAACCCGCGATGGCAAGTCGCTGGTCAGCCTGAATCGCCGCCATGCCGCCATCGTCACTTTTCTCACCGGCATCGCGCTGCGCCGTCCCGACGCCGCCCATTGCGGCGCCGCCGCCGCAGTCATGGCCCAGTTGCACAAGGCGCAGGAAGGCTTTGCCCTGAGCCGCCCCAATGCGCTGGGTCCCGGCCACTGGCGGCCATTGGCCGAGGCCATTCACGGCGCCGATGCGATCGAGGATGGTCTGACCGCGATGATTTCCACCTCGCTGGACGAGCTGGTGGCCGGATGGCCCACCGGCCTGCCCAGCGGCGTGATCCATGCCGACTATTTCCCTGACAATGTCCTGTTCGTGCAGGACAAGGTGGGCGGGGTGATCGACTTTTATTTCGCCTGCAACGATTTCTACATCTACGACCTGGCGATCATGCTCAACAGCTGGTGCTTCGAGCTGGATGGCAGCTACAACATCACCAAGGGACAGGCGGTGATCCAGGCCTATAAGGCGGCACGCCCGCTGGGCGAGGCGGAAATCGCCGCCCTGCCCGTCCTGATGCGCGGCGCTGCGCTGCGGTTCCTACTGACCCGCACCTTTGACTGGCTGAACCGCGATCCCAATGCGCTGGTGCGCCCCAAGGACCCGCGCGAATATTCCAAGAAGCTGCGCTTCCACAACAAGGTAAAGCATGCCCGGGAATATGGTCTGTGATTGACCCGGAGCGACGGCCAAGCGAGCCAAGCGAAGCGCCAGGCCGCGCGACCATTGAAATCTTCACCGATGGCGCCTGTTCCGGCAATCCCGGGCCCGGCGGCTGGGGGGCGATCCTGCGCAGCGGCCACCATGAAAAGGAGTTGTCGGGCGGTGAGAAAGCCACCACCAACAACCGCATGGAGCTGATGGCGGTAATCGAAGGCCTGCGGGCGCTGAAACAGAAAAGCGACGTCACCATCCACACCGACTCCCGCTATGTGATGGACGGGGCGTCGAAATGGAGTCTGGGCTGGAAAACCAAGGGCTGGAAGACCGCCGACAAGAAGCCGGTCAAGAATGAGGATCTTTGGCGCATTCTCGACGACGAGATCGCCCGGCACACGGTCCATTGGGTGTGGGTGGCCGGCCATTCCGGCCATCCGGAAAATGAACGCGCCGATGCTCTGGCGCGCTCGGCCATTCCTCATGCTTCGACAAGCTCAGCATGAGGAAATCCTCACCCTGAGCCCGTCGAAGGGTGAGGATCAGGGTAACTGCGTAATGATGTGCTCAGCGCTGGACACTTCGAAGGCGCCCGGCTCTTCGACATTGACAGTCTTGACCACGCCATTGTCCACGATCATGGCATAGCGCTGGCTGCGTGTGCCCATACCGAACTTGCTGGCGTCGAATTCCAGGCCCAGTGCACGGGTGAAGTCGCCATTGCCGTCCGCCAGCATGTGCACCTTGCCTTCGGCTTTCTGGTCCTTGCACCAGGCGCCCATCACGAAAGCGTCGTTGACGGAGACGCAGGCGATGGCCTCGACGCCCTTGGACTTCAGCGTGTCGTAATTCGCCACAAAGCCGGGAACGTGCTTGGCCGAGCAGGTCGGGGTGAAGGCGCCGGGCAGCGCGAACAGCGCCACCTTCTTGCCGGCAAAGAAGCTGTCGGTGCTGACGGGCGCGGGCTTGCCGTCCTGCATTTCCATCAGGGTGGCGGAAGGGATCTTGTCGCCGGCTTTAATTGTCATGTGCGTCTCCTTGGGTTAGCCCAGTTCGGGGGCAGCTGCCGTGTTGTAATGCTTGGCGATGTATTCGAGTGCCCCGGCGCCGTCGAGCGCGGGTGAAAAATAATAGCCCTGGCCGAATTCGCAGCCGATCCTGGCCAGGAACTGGGCATCGGCTTCGCTTTCGATGCCTTCGGCGACCACGGTGCGCTTGAGTTCACGCGCCATGGCCACAATGCCGGACAGCACCACTTCGCCATCGGTATCGATGTCGGTGCCACCATGACGGGCCAGGAAACTCTTGTCGATCTTGACCGTGTCCACCGGCAGGGTGCGGAACTCGCTCAGGGTGGACGCCCCGGTCCCGAAGTCGTCTATCGACAAGCCCGCGCCGGCATCGCGGATGCGGCGCATGAGCTGGGGCAGCTTGGGGTCCGAAGCGATGGCGCTTTCGGTGATCTCCAGGTGGAGCGTGCCGGGCGCGATGCCGCTGCCCGACAGGATGGTCTTGAGCAACGCTTCGAAGCCGGCATCCTTGAGCTGGCGGCGGGAGAAATTGACGCTGACGAACAAGGGCGGCTTCAAGGGAAAGTAACGCTGCCAATGGGTAAGATCGGTGGCGGCGCGCTCCAGCGCGAAGCGCCCCAGTCCCACGATCAACCCGGTCTCTTCCGAATGGGCGATGAAGTCGCCTGGCGAAATCAGCCCCTTGATCGGATGTTGCCAGCGCAACAAGGCTTCGAAACCGGCCACGCTGCGGTCGGAAAGCCGAATGATGGGCTGATAAAAGACATCGAGCTGCTCGGCGGCCAGCGCATGGCGCAGCTCGCTTTCCAGCGCCACGCTGTCGCCCGGCGCCAATATCTCCAGATCGCTGGAATAGACGCGGGCGCAGGCCCCGCCCTGGCGCTTGGCGGAAATCAGCGCCAGTTCGGCATTCTTGATCAGCGCGAGCGGGTCCTCACTCTGCGCGCCCGAGGCCAGGCCAATACTGCAAGGCGCGAAGACCTCCCGGCGCTCAACGCTGTAGGGCTTGCCGCAGACTTCCGCCAGGGCATTGCCGATGGGCTGGGGGCCACGGCGTGGATTGGCGAACAGGAACGCAAAACTGTCGCCGCCGGTGCGGAAAATCTGCGCCGGCTCACCAAGCCCGGTCAGGCGTTGCGCAACCTGCTGCAAAATGGCGTCGGCGCCGCGATCTCCCAGGCTGGCATGGATGGACTTGAAGCGGTCTATATCGAGAAGGGCGAATAGCGATTTTCCGAAACCTTCGCCCAGCGCGTCCAGCGCTTCCATCAGCGCCACGCGATTGCCAAGACCGGTCAACGGATCGCGCGGCAGCGCGGCTTCGCGCTTGCGTGCCACTTCTGCGTTCTGCGCCGCGAACTCGGCTTCCTTGCGCTGGGTGATATCCGACAGCAGGCCCAGACAGTCGGACGGCACATCCTGTTCGCTGACGATGGTGGCGCGCAGCTCCAGCCAGCGATAGGGACCGCTGCCGCCGCGCGCACGAAATTCCAGACGGAAGGCAAGACCGGGGCGATGGCGATACTCTTCGAGCGCGCGAGAATAAACCTCGCGATCCTCGGGGTGAACATGCGCGAGCCAGTCGCCATCGCTGAGCGTGGTCTCGTGCACGCTGAGGCCGATCATCTGCGCCGCTTCCGGCGACAAGGTGAGAAGCCCGGCGCGGAAGTCCATATCGAACACGCCCTGATGCGCCGCGCCGATGGCGGCACGCGCCAGGCTGTTCAGCGGCGCCATGTGATCGATCACCGTTTCGGTGGCGGGGGCCTGAGCCTCCAGCAACTTGGCGGCATAGGACCCGTGTAAAAACGGCAGTACCGCGATCTCCTCGCTGGCGATCACGGCCAGCGCCAGCAGGATTGCGCCCGCCGCGGCAAAGCCGCCGGTCGCCGCCGGACCGGTGAGATTTTCCCCCAGCCCCCCCACCGCCATAACCGCAGCCGCCAGCGCCACCAGCGCGAAGGCCGCCGCGCTGGGCGCGATCACCTGCGCCGCCTTGTGGCCATGGCGGCCCGCAAAGAACAGATAGCCGGCGATCGCCAGACTGCCGATCACAATCGCGATATTGGCCAGCACCGTGGCGGCGGGAAGCCCGACATAGGCCAGCGCGCCCAGCGCGATCAGCCCATAAAGCGCGCGGTGGAGATGCTTTTCATACTTTGGCCAGATGTCGCGGACAGGAATGATGGCATTGGC
>JBBSKJ010000057.1:0-9883 GCA_038256475.1 Micropepsales bacterium
ATCACCGCATCGCGCGAAAGGCTCCTGGGCGGTGTCAGCAGATGCGCATCGGGCGCCCGCGCCAGGCCTTCGCCCGGCGGCGGACAGCGCAGCTGCTCTTCGCGCGTCAACTGCCCATAGCGTTGCGGCGCACAGCCGAACAGGCTGCGCCCGATGCCTTCCAGCGCCGAAGGCGGCGCGGCCAGCACGCTCGCCGCCCGCTCGCCGGGCGGGGGCGAGGCAGAGGCGGCGGGCGGCACGATCATGCGCGGCATGCGCACCGGCGGCGAAGGCGGCGGCGGCGCGGCGGGGCGCAGGATGGGCCGCAGCAACAGCATCATCTCGCGCGCCACCTGTTGCGGCTTGCCCGGCGCAAAGGAATGCGCGAACAGCAGCACAAGCCCGATCTGCACAAGGATGGCGGCGCTCGCCGTGGCAAAGCGTTGTTGGGAGCGCGTCATCGTTCCGTTCCGTCACGGGCCGAAAACTCGCCCGCCAGCGCCCCCGCGCTGGGCGCATGATTATGGACTTTTTCTCATCCTGCCAATTGTTGCCCGGCGCCCACGCCTGTGGCTGAATAGTCAAAACAGGGCCGGGACAATCAATGTTACGAATTGCTTCCGTCGGCATCGCGTTGCTGCTTGCGCCGATTGCCACGGTAAACGCCGCCGCGCCGCCCCTGGCGCGCATGGAGGAAGTGGTTCGGTCCTATCTGGCCAGCGACAGCTTCATGGGCGCGGTGCTGGTCGAAAAGGACGGCAGGGTCATCTTCGACAAGGCCTATGGCTCGGCCAACCTGGAATGGAATATCCCCAACGCCACCGATACCAAATTCCGCATCGGCTCCATCACCAAGCAGTTCACCGCCGCCGCTGTCGTGCTGCTGGAAGAACGCGGCAAGCTGAAGTTCGACGACCCCATCGGCCAGCACCTGCCCGATCTTCCGCTCCCCTGGCACAAGGCGACCATCGCCCAGATCCTGAACCACACATCGGGCATCTACAGCTATACCAGCCTGCCGAACGGCGAATTCATGCGCTGGAAGTTCACCCCGGCCCAGGTGATCGATCGCATCAAGGACAAGCCGCTGGATTTCCCCTCGGGCGAGAAATACGCCTATTCCAACACCGGCTATTTCATCCTGGGCATGCTGATCGAAAAGCTGGGTGGCCAGACTTACGCGCAGTTCCTGCAGGACAATATCTTCACGCCGCTGGGCATGAAGGATTCCGGTTACGACACCGAAGCTGCGATCATTCCCCGGCGCGCCCATGGCTATGAACGGCGCGGCGGCGTGCTGGTCAACGCGCAATTCCTCGACATGGCGATCCCCTATGCGGCGGGTTCACTCTATTCCACCACCCATGACCTGCTGACCTGGAACAGGGCGCTGCTGGCCGGCAAGGTGGTCAAGCCCGCTTCGTTCAAGCGCATGACCATACCGGTCAAGAACGACTATGGTTTCGGCCTTATCATGCAGCCGCTGGATGGCCACCGCCGCATTTTCCACCATGGCGGCATCAACGGCTTCACCAGCAGCCTGATTACCTATCCCGACGACAGGATGACCGTGATCGTTCTGAACAACGCGCCGGGCACGTCCGAGAGTATCGCCACGAAGCTGGCGACGCTGATGTTCGGCAAGCCGGTCACGCTGAACAGCGAGCGCACCGAGGTGACGCTCGATGCCGCGACGCTGGCCCGTTACGTCGGGCGCTATCAGTTGCGCCCCGAATTCGTGCTGGAAGTCGCGCTGCAGAACGGCAAGCTGGTGGCGCAGGCCGCCACCCAGCCGAAAATCCCGATCTTCGCGGAAAGCCAGACCAAATTCTTCGCCCGCGCCATCGACGCCCAGATCACTTTCGTGGCCGAAGGCGACGGTCCGGCCTCGGCGCTGATCCTGCACCAGGGCGGCCGCGACATCACCGCCAAGCGGGTCCAGTAAGCGTTTTCCACCAGTCATCCCCGGCGAGGCGCGGCACGCGCCGGGAATGACAGTTGAGCGCTTTGCGGCTCTGTGGCTGAATGCGCCGCCATTCCGCGGGACACAGCCATGAAGACCTTGTCGCACGCCGTTATCGCCCTTGTCCTGCTGGCCGCGCCCGCTTTCGCCGCGCCGCCGCTGCCGTCCGATCCGCGGGCCGCCAAGGCCGTGCAGGATTATCTGCGCGCCCAGCAGGCCGAGACCGCGCGCGACCGCGACCAGCGCGTCGCCGACCGCATGGATGCGCTGGCCAACAGTCCGGCCTCCCCGGTACTGGGCAACCCCAAGGGCGATATCGCCATCATCGTCTTTTCCGATTACGCCTGCCCCTATTGCAAGCTGGCCGAGCCGCGCCTGATGGCGCTTGCGGCGGCCGACAAGGGCGTCAAGATCGTGATGAAGGAATATCCCATCCTCACCCGCGCTTCGATGACCGCGTCGCGCATGGCGCTGGCCGCGCACAAGCAGGGCAAGTACCGCCCGTTCCATCTTGCCCTGATGCGCCGCGAAGGCGCGCTGAGCGAGGCCGGCATCATGGAAACCGCGCGCGCCGCCGGCGTCGATGTGGCGCGCGCCCGCCGCGACATGCTGGCGTCCGATGTATCGGACGAGATCATCGCCAACTTCAACCTGGCGCGCGGCATCCGGGCCTTCCAGACACCCACCTATATCGTGGGCGGGCGCATCCTCAGTTCCGATTCCGCCAACATCAACTTCGCCCAGGAAGTCGCGCAGGCGCGCCGCCGCAAGTAGCAACTATTGAAGTTTTCATGCATCCAAACCGGCAGCGTGCCGCATCGTGCCTGTGATGGCCGGGGCATGGGTGAGGAATGATGACGAATTTTCGACTTGTATGGCCCGTGGTGATGCTGGCGCTTTGCCTGAAAGCGCCGGTCGCAGTCGCGGCCGGCCTCCTCATCGAGCATGCCACCGTGCTGCCGATGACCGGCGCGGCGCCGATTCCCAATGCCAGCGTGGTGATCGAAAGCGGCAGGATCGCCGCCATCCTTCCGTCCGGCAGTGCAACCCCGCGCGGCCTCAAGCGCATTGACGCGCGCGGCAAGTTTCTGATCCCGGGCCTGACCGATGCGCATGTGCATCTGATCAGCACCGATCTGGCCACGCTCTACCTGGCCATGCTCAAGCTCGATCTGCCGACAAGCACCGACACACAAGATGCGGTGCTGCCCTATCTCGCCCATGGCGTCACCCAGGTCTTCAACCTGCAGGCCACGCCCGGCGGTTTTGCGCAGAAAACCGAAATCGCCTCCGGCAAGGTGCTGGGCCCCACCATCCTGTCCGCCGCCATGATCGACGGTGATCCGCCGAACTGGCCGGTCGGCATGACACGCATTGCCCGCACACCGGAAGAAGGCCGCGCGCAAGTGCGCAAGGCCGCCGCCGAGGGCTACCAGCTGATCAAGCCCTACAGCCAGCTCAATCTGGAAACCTTCACCGCCATCCTGGACGAAGCGCGCAAGCTGAACCTCCCGGTGGTGGGCCATATTCCCGGCCGCGGCCAGGACACCGCGAAGTTCCTTCAGCCCGGCCTGGGCATGGTCGCCCATGCCGAGGAATTCGCCCAGCGCACCAGCAGTCCCGACCCGTCGCTGATCCCGCGCTATGTCGAACTGGCCAAGGCCAGCGGCACAGGCCTGATCGCAACCCTGACATTGGACGACCGGCTGCTGGAAATGGTGCGCGATCCCCAAAGCCTGGCCGCCCGCCCCGAACTCGCCACGCTTCATCCGTCCGTGCGCAAGATCTGGCTGGAGCACAACCCTTATGTCGCGCGCGCCACGCCCGGTTATATCGGCTTCCTCGAACGCATCGTGGCCTTCAACAAACAGCTGGTGAAAGCCTTTGCCGATGCGGGCATCCCGATACTGACGGGCACCGATGCCGTCGTGCCTGGCGTGGTGCCGGGCTTTTCCCTGCCGGACGAACTGGCGGCACTGGTGGCGGCGGGCCTGAGCAACGAACAGGCGCTGACGGCGGCGACCCGCGCGCCCTGCGAATGGATCAAGAGCAATTGCGGCACCGTCGCCGTGGGCATGCGCGCCGATCTCCTGCTGCTGGACCGCGATCCGCTGGCTGACATCGCCAACACCCGCAAGCTCCACGCTCTGGTGCTGGGCGGACGGCTGATCGAAAAAACCGACCTTGACCGCCGGATGGCCGCGCTCACGGCCAGGTAAAACCCGGCGGACGCTTTGTCGCAAGGCACACTTCTATAATGAGACGCGCCCTCACAAAGAGTTCCCGTATTTCGCCGGGAAAAAGTTGCCCCCGCCGACCGGGTCTGGTCAGGAACATTTCAGGCGCGGCTTGCCTCTCCCCCATGGCCGCCAGTACCCTGCGGGCGTGCAAATCCTGCCCGGATCATTGCTGAGGAAAAGCTGCGCGGCGCTTTGCGTCGCGCTGCTGTTCGTCTTTACCGCCGCGGCCAGCGCCAGCACGGTCAACACCGTCCAGCACGCCTTCGGCCAGCCCAGCAGCCACGATCACATGCCGTTCAGCAACATCTCGCTGGATGACGAAGACAATCATTCCACCAAGCATTACGGGCACGGCGATCACCATCACCATGGCGATATCGGCGCCGGCATGACCGTGCTGCTGTCCGATGCCCCGGCGCATGCACCGGACAGCACGCGCCGCGCCGTTGCGCGGGGCAGCGTCCGCACCGATGTGCGGCACGCCCTGCCCGACCGCCCCCCCAGAGCCTGACCCATCGCCGTCTGAGCCCCGCGCCGCCTTCGCGGCGTGGGCCCATTCACGTTTGGCCGTGAGGCATCCCATGTCAGTCAGGATTCACGCGCGTGCGCGCACGCGCACCGTTTGCATATTCTTTGCGTATTCGATGATCGCCGCATTTTCCTGCGCCTCCGCGGCGGCCCAGGACCTTTCGCTCGGCGAGGTGCTCGCCCGGGCGGCCAGCGCCGATCCCAGCGCGGCCATCAACGCCGCCCGGCTTGAGGCCGCCAATGCCGGGGTGCGGGGGGCCGACTTCGGCCCGCGCCCGCGCGTCGGAATAGACGTGGAAGACTTTGCCGGCTCGGGCCCCTACCGCCGCGCCGACAGTTCGCAAACCACCGCCTATTACGAGCGGGTGTGGGAACGCGGCGGCAAGCGTGAGGCGCGCGTCCAGCTGGCCCAGAGCGAGCAGATGGTCGCTCGCCAGCGCGCACAATTGCGCATGCTCGACCTGTTCGAAAAAGTCCAGATCGCCTGGACCGAAGCCCTGGCCGCAGAAGCCGCCATCGCGATAGCACAGGACCGCCTGGCGGCTGCCGAGCGCACCGAGCGCGATGTCGCCCGCCGCGTGAGCCGCGCGGCGGATCCGCTGTTCGCGGGCGAACGCGCCCGCGCTGGACTGGCCCAGGCCCGCATCGCCCGCGACCAGGCGATCGAGACGGCGCGCCTGGCGCGCGCCAATCTCGCCACCTGGTGGGGCGGCACGGATGCCATCCAGCTGGATCAGCGCCCGTTTCTGCAGCTGCAAGCCAGCGACGCCCCGGATCGCGGCACGCCCGACCTGGACCTGCTGGCCGCCGAACGCGATGCCGCCAATGCCGGCATCCGTGTGGCGGAAGCGGCCAGCGCCACCGATCCGACCCTGCGTGTTGGTGTGCGCCGCTTCGGGCACGGCAACGAGGTCGCGCTGATGGTGGGCGGCTCCATTCCCATTGGCCTGGATCAGTCCAGCCGCCCTGCGATCGACCGCGCCCAGGCCGAACGCCTGGCGGCGGAAGGTGAACTGGCCGCAGCAAGGCTGCAGCGCAAGCGCGATTCCGAAAAGCTCCGGTCCGAGCGTGCCGCCATCCTCAGCGAGGTCGCGCGCATCGATGCCGAGGTGATCCCGCTCGCCGAACGCGCGGCGGCCCTGGTACGGGACGGCTTCAACCGCGGCGGCACCGCCTTCACCTATCTGGAAGTCGCGGAGGCGCAGCGCGCATTGTCCGAGGCCAGAACCCGCCGCATCGAACTTGCCCGCCGCTTTCACCTCGGCGGGGCGCGGCTCGACCGCCTCTCCGGCCGCCATTTGTCCCTGATCTCCAGCGAGGAGAAACGCTGATGCTTGCCCGAACCCTGACAACCGCCATCCTTTGCGCCTGCGTCCTGCTTGCCGGATGCAAGGAGGACAAGCCCGCCAACGCCGAACAGGGCGTCGCCGCCTCGGATTATGAACGCGGACCCCATCGCGGGCGGATGCTGCGCGATGGCGATTTCGCGGTCGAAGTCACCATCTTCGAAGAGGGTGTGGACCCCGAATTTCGCGTCTATGCCTATCGCGGCGACAAGCCGATCGCGCCCGGCGCCGTGCAGCTTGCCATCGCGCTGACCCGCCTTGGCGGGCAGGTCGATCACTTCCGCTTCCGGCCCGAAGGCGACTATCTGCGCGGCAGCGGCCTGGTCTCCGAACCGCACTCCTTCGACGTGCGCGTCACGGCCAATGAAGGCGGCCGCAGCCATGTCTGGTCCTATGCCTCTTATGAGGGGCGCACCACCATTTCGCCTTTGGCGGCCCGGCAGGGCGGCGTGAAGTCGGAAAAGACGGGGCCCGCCACGGTGAGCGAAATCGCCAACCTGTCAGGCCGCGTCGAGATCACCCCGGAAGGCAAGGCCGATGTGCGCGCCTGGTATCCCGGTCGCATCCTTCAGATGCGCGGCGAGCTGGGACAGCAGGTCAAAAAGGGCGATGTGCTGGTGCGGATCGAAGCCAGCAACAGCCTGCAGACCTATTCCCTCACGGCCCCCATCGCAGGCGTGATCGTGGAAAAGAACGCCAATGTCGGCGATGTCGCGGCCGAACGGGCGCTGTTCGTCATCGCCGATCCCAAACAGCTGCACGCCGAGTTCTTCATCTATCCGCGTGATGCTTCGCGCATCCGCGTGGGCCAGAAGGTCCAGCTGCGCAACCTGTCCGGCGACGGCGAACTGGCGGCGCATGTCGAGGCGATTTTGCCCACCGCCAGCCTGACCAGCCAGACCCTGATCGCGCATGTGCATCTGCCGCCCTCCGCCACCGAGACCTTCCGCCCCGGCATGGGCGTGGAGGGCGCCTTTGAAGTCTCGACGGCCCCGGTGCCGCTGGCGGTGCGCACCCGCGCCATCCAGCGCTTCCGCGACTTCGAGGTGGTCTATGCCAAGGTGGGCAACACCTATGAAGTGCGGATGCTTGAAATCGGACGCCGCTCTCCCGACTGGACCGAGGTCACAGGCGGCCTTGAACCAGGCACCGAGTATGTCACCGACGGCGCCTTTCTGATCCGCGCCGACATCGAAAAGTCCGGGGCCAGCCATGACCACTGAGGTGCAGCCCGCGCTGCTGGACCGCATCGTCGCCGCCGCCATCCGCCTGCGATGGGCCGTGCTGGCGGCAGTGGCGATCCTGTGCGGCATCGGCATCTGGAGCTTCCAGCACCTTCCCATCGACGCCACGCCCGACATCACCAATGTCCAGGTCCAGATCAACAGCGAGGCGCAGGGATACTCGCCGCAGGAGGTCGAACAGCGCGTCACCTTCCCGGTCGAAACCGCCATCGCCGGCCTGCCCGGCCTGTCCTATACCCGCTCCATCTCCCGCTATGGCCTCAGCCAGGTCACGGTGGTGTTCGAGGACGGCACCGACATCTACTTCGCGCGCCAGTTGCTGAACGAGCGGCTGCAGAATGTCCGCGCCTCCCTGCCCGCCAATATAGAGCCTCGCATGGGACCGATCGCGACGGGCCTGGGCGAAGTCTTCATGTACACGCTGGAAACCGTTCCGGGCGCACGCAAGCCCGGCGGCGGCCTTTACACGCCCGAAGACCTGCGCACCCTGCAGGACTGGGTGATCCGTCCGCAGATGCGCAACGTCCCCGGCGTGGCCGAGGTCAACAGCATTGGCGGCTTCGAGCGGCAGTATCATGTCACGCCGCTGCCGGGCCGCCTGGCCGCCTATGGCCTTACCCTGCGCGACATCACGGCGGCGCTGGAACGCAACAACGCCAATGTCGGCGCCGGCTATATCGAGCATCACGGCGAACAGTATCTGGTGCGCGTGCCCGGACAGGCCACCACGCTGGACGACCTGCGCGCCATCACCGTGACCAGCAGCGACGGCGTGCCGGTGCGCATCGCCGACGTCGCCGATGTGCTGATGGGCGAGGAACTGCGTACCGGAGCGGCCACCGAAAACGGCCATGAGATCGTGCTGGGCACCATCTTCATGCTGGCCGGGGAAAACAGCCGCGTGGTGGCGCGGGCCGCCGCCGCACGGCTGCAGGAAGCCGCCAGGTCGCTGCCGCCCGGCGTCGCCGCCCTGCCCATCTATGACCGCACCACCCTGGTGGACCGCACCATCGACACCATCGCGCGCAACCTGGTGGAAGGCGCCCTGCTGGTCATCGTCGTGCTGTTTCTGCTTCTGGGAAATTTCCGTGCCGCGCTGATCACCGCCGCCATCATCCCCATTACCATGCTGATGACCGTTTTCGGCATGGTGCGCACCGGCGTGTCGGGCAACCTGATGAGCCTGGGGGCGCTGGACTTCGGCCTGATCGTGGACGGAGCCGTGATCATCGTCGAGAACTGTCTGCGCCGCTTTGGCGAGGCGCAGCACCGCCTGGGCCGGCTTCTGGAAAAGGAAGAGCGTTTCGCGCTGGCCACCTCCGCCACCGCCGAAGTGATCCGCCCCTCGCTGTTCGGCGTGCTGATCATCGCGCTGGTCTATGTTCCCATCTTCGCCCTGACCGGTGTGGAAGGAAAGATGTTCCACCCCATGGCAATCACCGTGGTGATGGCGCTGAGCGCCGCGCTGGTGCTGTCGCTCACTTTCGTTCCGGCGGCGGTAGCGCTGTTCGTGACCGGGCGGGTCGAGGAAAAGGAAAGCCGGGTCATGACCGGGGCGCGCCGCGCCTATGAGCCGGCGCTGGCGGCCGCCATGCGGCACCGGATCGCCGTGCTGGCGGGCGCGCTGGTCATCGTGCTGGCCGCCGCCTTCACCGCCAGCCGCATGGGAACGGAGTTCATTCCAACGCTGGACGAAGGCGATGTCGCGCTGCATGCGCTGCGCATTCCGGGCACCAATCTCACCCAGTCCCTTCGCATGCAGACGGCGCTGGAAAACCGCCTGAAGCAGCTTCCGGAAGTTGAACGCGTCGCCAGCAAGGTGGGCACCTCGGAAGTCCAGACCGACCCGATGCCGCCTTCGGTGGCCGATACGTTCGTGATGCTGAAGGACCGCGACCAGTGGCCCGATCCGCGCAAGACCCGCACCGCCCTGCTGGAGGAGTTGCAGGCGGCGGCCGCCGAAGTGCCCGGCAGCAATTACGAATGGACCCAGCCGATCCAGATGCGTTTCAACGAACTGCTTTCGGGTGTGCGCGGCGACATCGCCATCAAGGTGTTCGGCGACGACATGGACCAGCTCCTCGCCGCCGGCCAGCAGGTCGAGACCATCCTGAACGCCGTGGACGGCGCCGCCGACGTGGCGCTGGAACGGGCCACCGGCCTGCCGGTGCTGCAGGTCACGCCCAACCGTGCCGCACTGGCGCGGCTGGGCATCAGCATCGCCGACGTGCAGGAGGTGGTCGCCATTTCCATCGGGGGCGCGCAGGTGGGCCAGGTATTCGAAGGCGACCGCCGCTTCGCGCTGGTGGTGCGCCTGCCCGAAAACCTGCGCGGCAAGGTGGAGGAGATGGGACGGCTGCAGATTCCGCTGCCGCTGCCTTCCGGCGGCACCCGCGCCTTCGTGCCGCTGCAGGATGTCGCCGAGGTCAAGCTGGTGATCGGGCCCAACCAGATCAGCCGCGAAAACGGCAAGCGGCGCGTAGTGGTCACGGCCAATGTGCGCGACCGCGACCTGGGCTCGGTCATCCAGGAGATCCGCCGCAGGATCGACAGCGAGATCGAACTGCCCGCCGGATACTGGAT
>JBBSKJ010000058.1:0-9788 GCA_038256475.1 Micropepsales bacterium
CCACCAGCCTTCTTGCCAATCGTGGTTGGTTGTCGAACTCCTTCCTCAATGAAGTGGGCGTGAAATTCAGCCTGCTGGACGATCGCCTGCAGGGCAGCCTCGACTGGTATGTCCAGAACCGCACCCGGCTGCAGCAGGGCGGCGGCGTCGTGAATGTGGTCGGCACCCGCGCCAAGGGTGCCGAACTGGAACTGCGCTATGTCATCAGCGCCAATGTCAGCGCCACGCTGGCCGCCAGCCAGCAGCACACCACCATCAAGGGTCCGGACCGCAGCTTCGCCTATCTGCCGGCACGCAGTTTCGGCGTCTCGCCGCAGGACGGTTTCGGCGGCAGTTATATCGTGTTTGATTTCTCCACCCTGCCGGGCCGGGGTGGTGACTATGAAGACACGCTGCTGCCCCATGCGGTGATCAGTCCCTATGTGACATACACCAGCGATCCGCAGGATTGGGGCCATTGGGGCGCGAGCCTGGGCGGCACATATGTGGGCAAGACGCAGCAGACCGTCCCGAACCCCATCGTCTTTCCGTCCTATGTCACGGTGAATGCCTCGGCTTTCGCGCAATGGGATGTGTGGGAAGCCGGCATCAACGTGAACAATCTGGCCGATGCGCGCTATTTCACCCCCAATGCCGACACCTATGCCAATCTCGGCGCCCTGCCGGGACTGGGGCGTGTGTGGAAAGTGACATTGAAGCGTCTTTTTTAGGTGAGGCTGCGCCGCTAGGCTCGCCGCCATGAAATGGCTGGTGCCTGGTTTCCTGATCCTTGCCGCGACCCCGGCTCAAGCTGAGTCCCTATGGGTGCAGGCCACCGCCAGCGGCTATGAAGCGCGCATCGCGACCACCGCCGCCGCTTGTCCCGCGCTGAGCACCGATGCAGGCGAAGTGGCGATGAGCCAACGCGCGCCAGCCAGTGAAGATTTTCCGCAAATCTGTACCGCGACCATCCCGCAAGGCGCGCGCACCGCCCATATCGCCGGGCAGGCCTTGCCGCTGCCGGTGGCAAAGCCCGAACGTATTCTTGTTCTGGGCGATACCGGCTGCCGCATCCAGGGCGCGGCGCTGCAGGCCTGCAACGATCCGGTCGCATGGCCCTTCGCCACGCTGGCGGCGGCGGCCGTAAAGCTGAAGCCCGACTTGATCGTGCATGTGGGCGATTATCACTATCGCGAAAACCCCTGTCCGCCGAGCTTTGCAGGATGTACGGGCTCTCCTTTCGGCGACAACTGGCCCACCTGGCAGGCGGATTTCTTCACCCCTGCCGCGCCTCTTCTGTCGGCCGCGCCGGTTCTGCTGGTGCGCGGCAATCACGAAGACTGCGCCCGCGCCTGGCAAGGCTGGCAGCGCGCGCTGTCCCCTTTCCCCTTCTCACCCGTCTGCACGCCGCATGAGCCGCTCTTCACCCTGGACATCGGCACGGTGCGGCTGGCGGTGATGGACGACGCCAGCGCGCCGGAAACCTCGGTCAACAAGACCGACCTGCCGGCTTACACCTCCGAGATCGCAGGCCTGGCCCATATCCCCGCGCCTGTCTGGTTTGTGCATCACCGTCCCATCTGGGCGGCGATAACCGGGCCGCTGGGCATTCCCGCCGGCGGCAACCGCACGTTAATCGCTGCCGCTACCGCGGCAGGAGAGATAGCCGGTGCCGGCGAGGCGCTGATCCCCGGCACGGTCGAACTGCAATTGTCGGGACATATCCATTCCTTTGAAGTCCTCAACTATGACAAGGGCGTGCCGCCCCAGATTGTCGCCGGTCATGGCGGCGACAACTTGCATGCCACGCCGCAGAATCTGTGGGGCGCGGTGTTCATGGGCGATTCCCGCGTCCGGGTCCTGGATGGCCTGTCGGTGGACGGCTTCGGCTTTATGCTGATGACCAAGGGCGAAGGCGGCTGGATCATGGACCTGCATGATTCGGATGGCCGCCAGACGCGCCAGTGCCGCTTTGCCGATGCTAGCAGCGGCAAGCCGCCCCGGCTGGACTGCCCACTTAAGTAATCTACTCACCGTTTTGTCATCGCCCCGCCGCGATTCGCGGATGCGCCCGCGTTAGGCTTTGCCCAAACGAATCTGAAGGCCAAGGCCATGAACAAGAATCAGCGGCTGTTGCTCATTGCCGGTGGCGCGGCCGCCGCGGTGCTGGTCATGGTGCTGGTGGCGGTCTGGCTGCTGGGCGGACGTGGCGCCAACCAGGACGCCGGCATGTTGGCCCGGCTGCAAAGCGGGCTGAGCGCGGTTACCAGCGGGCTGACGCCGCCTCGGAGCGAAGCCGTGCGGGATTTCGCCTTCCGCCGCCTGGATATCGATGTGTCCAAGGCCCAGCCCGAAGCCTGCCTGGTGTTCACCCGGCCTTTGGATGCAAGCGGCAAGACCCGTTACGAGGATTATCTCACCCTCGATCCGGTGGTGCGCATCGCCACGCGGGTGGTGGATGCGCGGCTGTGCCTGTCGGGCCTTGCCTTCGACAAGACCTACAATGTCACCCTCAAGACCGGTCTTCCGGCCGCCAGCGGCGAGACGCTGGCATCGGAAGAAACCGTGCCGGTCGAGCTGCGCGACAAGCCCTCGCTGGTGCGTTTCTCCGGCGGCATCATCCTGCCGCGCGACAATCTGGCGGGCGTTCCCGTCACCACCGTCAATATCGACCGGCTTGCGGTGAAGATCATCCGGGTCGGTGATCGGCTGCTGTCGCAGATCGAAACCGGCCTGGTGGACCAGACCACGCTCTATTCCTGGGACAGCAAGCAGCTCGAGAACAACCAGGGCGCTCTGGTGTGGCAGGGCAGCATGGCCGTCGACAATGTGAAGAATGACAGCGTGGTGACGCTGATCCCCATCCGCGACCTGCTGAAGAACAGGAGGCCCGGGGCCTATGTGCTGATCGCCCAGGATGCGGCCAAGAAGCCCGTCAACGAGAATGACTATTCCGGCGAACAGCTGGCGATGCAGTGGGTGGTGGATTCCGATATCGCACTGACCAGCTTCACCAGCGCCAATGTTGCCTCCGGCGCAGGCCTCAGCGTGTTCGCCCGTTCCTACAACCATGCCACGCCGATTTCGGGCGTGCGCATGACCCTGATCGCGCGCAACAACAACCAGCTCGCCTCCGTCACCACCGACGGCAATGGCCGCGCCGATTTCGATTCCGGGCTGCTGCGCGCCACCGGCGGCGACGAGCCGGTGATGGTGATGGCCTATGGACGCGAAGGCGATTTCAGCTTCCTAGACCTGCGCCGCTCGGCCTTCGATCTCACCGATCGCGGCGTTGGTGGCCGCGCTTCGCCAGGGCCGGTGGACGCCTATCTTTATACCGAACGCGGTATCTATCGCCCCGGCGAAACTGTCTATGCCATGGCGATGCTGCGCGACCGCATCGGCGCCGCTGTCACCGCGCCCCTGACACTTGTGGCCCAACGCCCCGACGGGCTGGAAGTGGGCCGCATCACCGTTTCTGGTGACAGGCTGCATGCGGGATCTGCGCAATGGACCTTGCCGCTGTCGCAAAGCGCGCCGCATGGCCGTTGGCAGATCGCCGCTTACATCGATCCCAAGGCGCCGGCGGTGGGCCGGGTGCAGTTCGACGTCGCGGACTTTGTGCCCCAGCGGCTGAAAGTAACGCTGAGCGCGCTGGACAAGAGCATCAGGCCCGGTGGCGATTTCCGGGTGCGGGCCGACAGCCAGTTCCTCTATGGCGCGCCGGCCTCGAACCTGAGCGGTGACGGCGAAGCCACCATCAGCGCCGACAGCAATCCCTATCCGCAGTTTCGCGGCTTCCAGTTCGGGCGGGTGGACGACACCTTCGCCGAAACCAAGGTCAGCCTGACGGTGCCCAATACCAACGCGGCGGGCATCACCACCGTCACCGGCAATACCGGGGCGCTGGCCGACACTACTTTGCCCCTGAAAGCCTCCGTGCGCGTTTCCATTCACGAGCCGGGCGGGCGCACCACCGACCGGTCACTCGACATTCCCATCCGCACGCATGACGTCGCCATCGGTATCCGCCCGGTGTTCGAGGGCGGGCAAGTAGCCGAAAATGCCCGCGCCGGTTTTGAAGTCATCGCGCTGGACGCCGAAGGCAAGCGCATCGCGCTGTCCGGCCTGACTTTTTCCTGGGTCCGCGAAGACACCAACTATCAGTGGTTTCAGAGCAATGGCGAATGGCGCTACCAGCCCACCACCCGCGACCGGCTGATCACGAGCGGCGGCCTGAGCATTGCGGGCACTGCCTCCGCACGCCTGGACCAGGCGCTGCCATATGGGACCTATCGCCTGACCGTCACCGATCCAAAATCCGGCGCGGCCTCGTCGGCGCGCTTTTATTCCGGCTGGCCGGCCTCGAGTGCGGGTGACCGGCCCGACCGCATTCCCGTCGCTGCCGACAAGCCATCCTATGCGCCCGGCTCGGTGGCGCGGGTGCGGATCAAGCCGGATGCCAGCGGCAAGGCGCTGGTGGTCGTGGCTGGCGATCGCATCTTCTCCTCGCGCCTGATCGAAGCGCCCGCCAGCGGCGCCACCGTGGACATTCCGGTATCCGCCGAATGGGGCGCGGGCGCTTATGTGCTGGTTACCGCCTATCGTCCGCTGGCCGATGTGAAGGGGCGCGAGCCGGTGCGCAGCATCGGCCTGGCCTGGCTGGGCGTGGACAATGCCCCCCGCACCTTGAACATCGCCATCGGCGGCGGCGAAAAAATCCGCCCGCGCCAGAAGGTGACCCTGCCGGTAACCATCAAGGGGTTGGGCAGCGAGGAAGCTTTCGTGACTTTGGCCGCGGTGGACGAGGGCATCCTGCAGCTCACCGATTTCAAATCACCCGATCCGGTCAGCCATTATTTCGGCAAGCGGCGGCTGGGTGTGTTGATGCGCGACGATTACGGCCGCCTGATCCGTGCCGAACGCGGCGCGGTGGGCGCCATGCGCGAAGGCGGCGACGGCTTTGGCGGCCGCAGCCTGGCGGTGGTGCCGCAGCGCACCGTGGCGCTGTTCTCCGGCATCGTGAAGCTGAACCCGAACGGCACCGCCAATATCGCGCTGGATATTCCCGACTTTAACGGCAGCCTGCGGCTGATGGCGGTGGCCTGGAGCGCCGACAAACTGGGCCGGGGCGACCGCATGCTGATAGTGCGCGATCCGGTGGTGGCCGATCTGGTGCTGCCGCGCTTCCTGGCGCCGGGCGATACCATCGGCGCGGCGCTGAACCTCGACAATGTCGAGGGTGCGGCGGGAACCTACACCGCCACGATTCAAACACGCGGGCCGGTATCGCTGGCGGGTGGTGCGGTGGTGACCCAGACCCTGAACCGCAAGCAACGCGTGCTGGTGCCCGTGCAGTTGCGCGGCGCGGGCCTGGGCATTGCCAACATAACCCTGAATGTGACGGGGCCTGGCGGCTTCAAGGTCAGTCATGGCTGGCCCATTCAGGTGCGGGCCTCGCAGCTCGACGTGTCACGCGAAGAGGAATTGCCGCTTCCTGCGGGCGGCAGTTACACCGCCAATCGCGCCATCATGTCCGATCTGGTGCCGTCCACCGCCAGCGCCACCATCAGCGTCTCCGCCGCGCACAGCTATAACAATGTCGCCGGCCTGTTGAAGTGGCTGGACAAATATCCCTATGGCTGCCTGGAACAGACGGTCAGCCGGGCCCAGCCGCTGCTGCTGTTCAACGACGTCGCCGATCTGGCCGGTCTGCCGCGCGACAATGCGCTTCGACCGCGCGTGCAAGCCGCCATCGACCAGGTGCTGGACATGCAGAATTATGCCGGCAATTTCGGCATGTGGGGTCCGGGCAGCGAGGCGGACGCTTTCCTCAGCGTCTATGCCATGGATTTCCTTTATCAGGCCAAGGCCCGCAACTATGTGGTGGGCAATGACGCGCTGACCCGCGGCACCAACTGGCTGAAGACGTCGGGTGCGTCGGAGGGCAGCGATGATCTCACCCGCGCCTATGCCTTCTATGTGTTGGCGCAGAATGGCCAGGCCAATGTTTCGGACCTGCGCTACTTCAGCGACACCAAGGTGGCGGCGATGCGCTCGGCCCTGGCGGCGGCGCTGACCGGCGCGGCGGCGGCGCAGGTGGGTGACCGGTCCCGCGCCGAGTATGGCTTCCGCAAGGCGCAGGGCCTTATCGCCAGCGCCAATCCGGCCAGCTATCCGCACGATGTCTATGGCTCGCTGTTGCGCGACCTGTCCGGCGCCCTGGCGCTGGCGGCGGAAAACGGCAAGGCCGACCTGGTGCCGCAATTCCTGGACAAGGCCAAGGTTCTCAGCAGCCGCATCGAAGACACCACCACCCAGGAAAAGGGCTGGATGCTGCGTGCCGCCCATGCGCTGACCCGCCAGAAGCTGCCGCTCAACGTCACCGTAAATGGCACGCCCGCCACGCCGCGCGCCGGCGCGGTGCGCGTGACCCCGACCATGGCGCAGCTGGACACCGGGATCACCTTTGCCAATCGCGGCACGGCCGGAGTGTGGCGCTCCACCGCCGTCACCGGCACGCCCAACACAACCTTGCCGGCGATGGCCAATGGTCTGTCCCTGAACAAGAGCATCTGGACCATGTCGGGCGCGCCCGCCGATGTTTCCAGCCTGCGCCAGAACGACCGCGTGATCGTGCAGATCACCGGCCAGATGCCCAACGGCATCTATCGCCAGATGGGCGTGATCGACCTGCTGCCGGCCGGTCTGGAAATCGAGCAGCCGCTGGTGGGCAACGACGCCAAGGCCTATCCCTTCCTGGGCGGGTTGACCGACACCAGCCGCCAGACGGCGCGGGACGACCGCTATATCGCCGCCTTCGATATCGGCGAGCGCTATCGCCCCGCCAATCGCAAGACGCCGGAACCGACCCCGAGTTTCCGTATCGCTTATATCGCCCGCGCCGTGTCGGTGGGGCGGTTCGCGCTGCCGGCCGCCCATGCCGAGGACATGTATGCCCCCGCCATCCGGGCGCGCACCTCGGTGGGACAGCTCAACGTGGGCCAGTGACACGGTTGCGGCAGTGGTTGATCGTCGGCGCCTTTGGCGCCTTCGGCTGTCTGTGTGCGCTGGCCGCCGCCGACCGCGCCAATCCGCCCGACATGACCCGCGCCGTCACCCTGTCGCCGGAAGTAACGGCCCAGGACGGCACGCTGCTGCGCGCCTTTCTCAGCAAAGACGGCGCTTGGCGTATCAAGACCACGCCGGATCAGGTAGGGCCGCGCTATCTCTCTATGCTGCGCGCTTATGAAGACAAGCGCTTTGACCGTCATGGCGGCGTCGACCCTTCGGCGCTGCTGCGCGCCGCCTGGCAACTCATCCGGGCCGGGCATGTCGTGTCCGGTGGCTCTACCCTGACCATGCAGGTGGCGCGGCTGCTCGAGCCGAACCCGCACTCCATGCCTTACAAGTTCTTCCAGATCGTCCGCGCCATCCAGCTGGAAGTCCGTTACAGCAAGGATGAAATCCTCGCGCTCTACCTGACCCTGGCGCCGATGGGCGGCAATCTGGAAGGCGTGCGTGCCGCGTCGCTGTCCTATTTCGGCAAGGAGCCTCGGGCGCTTACCCTCGCGCAATCCGCGCTGTTGGTGGCGCTGCCGCAATCGCCCACCCGCCAGCGGCCCGACCGTCATGCCCGCGCGGCGCGCGCGGGACGCGACAAGGTATTGAATCGCATGGTGGATGCGGGCGTGATCAGCGCGGGTGATGCGCGGGTCGCAATGCAGGACGGCGTGCCCTTCGCCCGCCAGCCCATGCCGCTGAACGCGCCGCACCTGTCGCAGCGGCTGGTGTTGCGCGAGAAAACCACGCGCATCGTCACCACGCTGGATGCCGGTATGCAGGCTGCCGCCGAACGTCTGGCCAGGCAGGAGCGGGCTTATTTCGATGATGGCGCCGATGTCGCGCTGGTGGTGGTGGAGAACAAGACCCGCAACGTTATCGCCTATGTCGGCGGCACCGATTACTGGGGCCGCGCCGGCCAGGTGGACCTCGCTGCCCGCAACCGCTCGCCGGGTTCAGCGCTCAAGCCCTTCATCTATGGCCTGGCCTTCGACAATCTGCTGCTGCACCCCGCCAGCCGGATGGAGGATGTGCCCACCAACTTCGGCGATTATGCCCCCAAGGATTTCGACGGTACCTATCTGGGCGCGGTGACGGCGCGCGATGCGCTGCAAATGTCGCTGAACATTCCCGCGGTGATGATCCTGGATAGGGTGGGGCCGCTGGCCTTCACCATGTCACTTCAGAATGCCGGCGCGCGTCTGGCCTTTCCCACAAGCGATGCGCCCAGCCTGCCGGTGGCGCTGGGAGGGCTGGGCATTCCGCTGTCCGACGTCGCCATGCTTTACGCCGGTATCGCCGAAGGCGGCACCGCCCGGGGGCTACGCACCATCAAACACGCGCGCGACCAACCCGCGCATCGCATGTTCGGACCGGTGGCGGCCTATTATCTGCGCGAGGTTTTGAACGGCGTGGCGTTGCCCGACGGTTGGGCGATGGGGCAGGGGCTTTTGAAAAAACGCAGCATCGGCTTCAAGACCGGAACCTCTTACGGCTATCGCGACGCCTGGGCGGTGGGCTTCTCCCACGATTACACCGTGGCGGTGTGGGTGGGCCGCGCCGATGGCACGCCGCGTCCCGGTCATGTCGGCCGTGAGGCGGGGGCGCCCATTCTGCTGAAAATGTTCGGACAGCTGCCGCCCGACCGCCGTGCCGCGCCGCCGGTACCGGCGGGGGCGCTGATGGTGCGTGGCACCGACGAATTGCCGCCCGCGCTGCGCAATTTCCGTCGCCAGCTTGAGGCGCCGCCCGCGCCGCAAATGGTGCAAGTCCCGCCGCCGGCCATCACCTTTCCGCCTCATGGCGCGGTGGTGCCGCTGCCGGATGCGTCCGCGGCGGACCCTTCGCTGCAATTCAAGGCCGATGGCGGCCGCGCGCCGCTGACCTGGCTAGTGAACGGCGCGCCGCTGGGCAGCTTCGACCGTTTCGCGCCCGCGCTTTATACACCTGAGGGTGAAGGACTGGCGCGGGTGACGGTGGTGGATGCCGATGGCCGCAGCGCCACCAGCGAAATCCGCTTCAAGAAACTAAAATAAACTCTCCATGGGCGGCGCATTTTCTATTGGAAGAAGGGCCGCCCATCCAACTTTGTTTCAGCCAGCATGGATGGCCGGGTCAAGCCCGGCCATGGAGAGTTCTTATTTGGCTTCCTTGTCCAGCATCGCCAGCAGCGCGGCGGTGGCAAAGCCGTCGGCGACAACGCCGCGCGCTATCTGATACTGGCGCAGCGCCGCGCGGGTGCGTCGTCCCAACACGCCGTCGGGCTCGCCCGGATCGAACCCGGCGCGCGCCAGACTGGTCTGGAAGCGCATGCGCTCGTCGCGCGACAAGGGCCGCTCGTCGCGCGGCCATGGGCGCTTGATTACGCCGCCGCCCGTGATGCGGTCGGCCAGCAATCCCACTGCCAGGGCATAGGAAGCGGCATTGTTGTATTTCAGGATGACATTGAAATTGGAAAACAGCAGGAAGGCTGGGCCGCGTGCGCCCGCCGGCAGATAGATGGCGGCGCTGTCGTCGGAGGCGGGCAGCAGGGTGCCATCGGCGGTGCGCACGCCACGGCTGCGCCATTCCCGCAAGGGCTTTTGCGCATCGGTGTCGGCATCTTGATAGGCGAAGTTCGCGGGCAGCCGCACTTCATGGCCCCAGGGCTGGCCGCTCTTCCATCCCTGCCGCGTCAGCAATGTCGCCGCCGAAGCCAGCGCATCTGGCGCGCTGCGCCACAGATTGATCTGGCCGTCGCCATCGCC
>JBBSKJ010000059.1:0-9751 GCA_038256475.1 Micropepsales bacterium
CCGCGGCGAGGGCTTCGGCGCCGAAGTGCAGCGCCGCATCCTGATCGGCACCTATGTGCTGTCGGCCGGCTATTACGACGCCTATTACGCCCGGGCCCAGAAGCTGCGGACCCTGATCAAGCGCGACTTCGACCAGGCGTTTGAGAAGTGCGACGTGCTGCTGACCCCGACCACGCCGGGTCCGGCCTTTGCGGTGGGCGCCAAGACCACCGATCCCTTAGAAATGTATCTGCAGGACGTCTTCACGGTGACGGTGAACCTGGCCGGGCTGCCGGGCATCTCGGTGCCAGCCGGCCTGACCGAAACCGGCCTGCCGCTGGGCCTGCAGCTGATCGGCAAGGCCTTTGACGAAGCCACCCTGCTGCGCGCCGCCTACGCGGTCGAAACGGCGGCGGATTTCAAGCACAGCCCGCACCAGTGGTGGAACATATGAGCGCGGCAGGAAAATCCAAGACTCTCAAGGGCGAGACCGGCGATTGGGAAATCGTCATTGGCATGGAAGTCCATGCCCAGGTTGCTTCCCAGTCCAAGCTGTTTTCCGGCGCCTCGACCGAGTTCGGGGCCGATCCCAACAGCCAGGTGTCGTTCATCGATGCCGGTTTTCCCGGCATGTTGCCGGTGATCAACGAGAAATGCGTCGAGCAGGCGGTGCGCACCGGCCTTGGCCTCAAGGCCCAGATCAACCTGCGCTCGTTGTTTGACCGCAAGAACTATTTCTATCCCGACCTGCCCCAGGGCTATCAGATCAGCCAGTATAAGGACCCCATCGTGGGCGAGGGCGAGGTCTTTATCGATCTCAAGGACGGGCAAACCATCAAGGTCGGCATCGAGCGCCTGCATCTGGAGCAGGATGCTGGCAAAAGCCTGCACGACCAGCATCCGGACTCCTCCTTTGTCGACCTGAACCGGTCCGGCATCGCCCTGATGGAGATCGTGACCAAGCCGCATATGCGCTCATCCGAGGAAGCCGCGGCCTTCCTGAAGAAACTCAGGGCCATCGTGCGCTACCTGGGCACTTGCGACGGCAACATGGACGAGGGCTCGATGCGGGCCGACGTCAATGTCTCGGTCTGCAAGGTCGGCGGCTATGAAAAGTTCCGCGAGACCGGCAGTTTCAAGCATCTGGGCACGCGCTGCGAAATCAAGAACGTCAATTCCATGCGCTTCATCGCCCAGGCGGTGGAGTATGAAGCCCGCCGCCAGATCGAGGTGATCGAAGGCGGCGGCACCATCGCCCAGGAAACCAGGCTGTTCGACAGCCGCCAGGGCGAAACCCGTTCCATGCGCTCCAAGGAAGAGGCGCATGACTATCGCTACTTCCCCGATCCCGACCTGCTGCCGCTGGAACTGGACGCAGGCTGGGTCGAAGCGATCAAAAAGACCCTGCCGGAACTGCCCGACGAGAAGAAAGCCCGCTTCATGACGCTGGGTCTGGGCGCGTATGACGCCTCGGTCCTGGTCGCGGAACGCGAACTGGCCGACTTTTATGAAGAGATGGCCAAGGGTGTGGATGCCAAAGCGGCCGCCAACTGGCTGAACAACGAAGTGCTGGGCCGTCTCAATCGTGACGGGCTGTCAATTACGCAGGTGCCGGTCAGCGCGGCGGCCAACAATGCCATCATCCAGATGGTCGCCGACCAAACCATCTCGGGAAAGATCGCCAAGGACCTGCTGGACATCGTCTGGACCGCGGGCGGTGACCCCAAACAGGTGGTCGAGGCGCGCGGCATGAAGCAGGTGACCGACACCGGCGCCATCGACGCGGCGATCGAAGCGGTGATCGCCGCCAATCCGCTGAAGGTGGAGGAGGTGAAGGCCAAGCCGAAGCTCGCCGCCTGGTTCGTCGGTCAGGTGATGAAGCAGACGGGTGGCAAGGCCAATCCCGTGGCCGTCAACGCCGCCCTCAAGACCCGACTCAATTTGCCCGACGAGGGGTGATTCGCACAAAATGCGCATTTCGCGGATCAGCCCCGCAAATCACGCGCTTTTTTGTCCGTGTACGGAATGATGCATATAACCCTTGTAAAATAGGGATTTTATGCATTTCGCGTTTTTCGGCCTTTTTCGAAAGCCCCCATAGAGTTGCATTTCAAAATGCAAGTACTTCATATTGATGACGTTTTGGGGGGCGACAGAGTCGTTCAGACCCGAACAAACGATAGAGGAGTTGAACATGGCTGCGAAGAAAAAGGCTAAAAAGGCGACTAAGAAGAAGGCCGCCAAGAAGAAGAAGAAGTAATTGACCTCGGTCAATTAGGTATTCTTCACGGCTACCCCTGAACATTCACTCAGGACGTATCCGATGAATAAGGCAAAGGCCGCGGCTCCCAGGCAAATCGCCAAAGGTGCCGCGGCCAAGCTTTTTTGGGGGTGAAGCACGACCGGCCTGGCCGGTCAAAACGATCCGGCGAATCGTTTGAGTGCCGAACGCGCCGAGCCAGAGCGAGGCGCCAGGCAGACCCCTTGCCAATATCTCCAGCCTTCTCCATTTGCAGTGCAACATCGCGGGAGGAATGGACATGGCGAAGAAATCCACCAAGAAGCGTGTGGAAAAGGCCCATTTGAGGTCCAGCGCAGTTCGCCGCAAAGCGACCCCGACCGCCAAGCCCATCGCGCTCTATTACTGGTCCACCCCCAACGGCCACAAAATCAGCATCATGCTGGAAGAGCTGGGGGTGCCTTACGAGGTCCATTTCGTGGACATCAACAAAGGGGAGCAGTTCGCCCCCGCTTTCCTGAAAATCTCCCCCAACAACCGCATTCCCGCCATCGTTGACCCCGCCGGTCCCGGCGGCCGGTCCATCTCGGTCTTCGAGTCCGGGGCCATCCTCCAGTATCTCGGCCGCAAGTATGGCCGCTTCTATCCGCAAGGCGAGCGCACCCGCGTTCAGGTGGAAGAGTGGTTGTTCTGGCAGATGGGCGGCCTCGGGCCCATGGCGGGGCAGGCCAATCACTTCCGGAACTATGCCAAGGAAGATCTGCCCTATGCCAAGCAGCGTTACACCGATGAGGTCCACCGCCTGCTGGGGGTGATGAACAGGCGCCTGTCCACGCGCAAGTATCTGGCTGGGACCTATTCCATCGCCGATATCGCCTGCTGGAGCTGGGTGCTGTCGGCTTCCAAATACACCGACTTGGCCGAGTTCCCGCACCTGGCAGCCTGGAAAGATCGCATCGCGGCGCGCAAGGCGGTTGAACGCGCGAAATCCTTGGGTGCAGACCGACGCAAGCCGGTGACGGATGAGGACAGAAAGGTCCTTTTTGGCCAAAGGGCCAGGTAGGACAGCCGCTCTCGCTTCGTTCGCAAACAAAAGCTAGGCGAAAGGTCCTGTTCGGCCAGCGCGCGAAGTAATTTCCAACCGCCTCCGCATCGCTCGCTGAAACCACCTCCCTCTTGCCGCGCATCGCGCTAAAGGGGGGGCGGCCCTGCGCGGGCCTCAAAAATTAAGCCTTTGTTTGCCACACCTAACAAGACGTAAAAAACACGGCTAACGCGCGTTTACCGCACCTTAGTTTCTTCCGGTTCACCATCACCTCACGCGAAGGGCATCGGGCCTGCACGCGGTGATGGAAGGAACGTGTCGTGGCCTGCATCGATATCGACTCTCTCGCGCAATATGAGCGCGACGCCAAGGAAGGGCGCGCCGATGCGCTCTACAATCTCGGCCTGGCCTATTCGACGGGGCAGGGCGTGAGCGTCGACATGGTCGCGGCCCACAAATGGTTCAACCTTGCCGCCGTGCGCGGTGTGGAAGCCGCCAAGAGCTGGCGCAATCAGCTTGCCGCCGAAATGCAGCCCGCCCAGATCGCGGAAGCGCAGAAGCTGGCGCGCGAGTGGCTCAATATTTTCAAGTAATCACTTTGCCACCAGCGCCGTAACGCTGGGGGCGCCGGGCGCATAGAGATCCGGCAGTATCCGCAAGGCAACCTCCTTGCCCGCCAGCCTGGCGCGATAGACCTGGGCATTCTCCAGTACACGCTGAACGTAATTGCGGGTCTCGCCGAACGGGATCAGCTCGATCCAGTCGATCGGGTCCACGGCCGGGGTGCGCGGATCGCCATTGGCCGCCACCCATTTGCGGGCGTTGCCGGGCCCGGCATTGTAGGAGGCCGCCGCCAGGATCAGCGAGCCGCCATAGCGGTCCAGATGGACGCGATATTCCGTCATGCCAAGCTGCATATTGTAGACCGTGTCCCCGATCAGGGCGTCGGGCCGGTAGGGAAGCTTCGCCTGTCTGGCGGCGACCTTGGCGCTGGCCGGCATCATCTGCATCAACCCCCGCGCGCCGGCGCTGGAAATGGCATAGGCGTCGAATTCGGTCTCCTGCCGGATCAGCCCATGGATCAGCGCCGGATCGGGCGGACTGCCCGGTCCCACATAGGCGGGCAGCGTGATCACCGGATGGGTGAATTGCGGCATCGGGGTGCCGACATAGCTCAGGCTCTTGGCCAGGCGCACCGTGATCTCCGGGTACCCCCAGTCATTGAGCATCATCATCAGCCGTTTGAGATGGCGGGGCGAGGAATGCGTTTCGGCGTGCTGCTCGACGAAGCTGCGCAGGCTTGCGGCCTGACCCAGATCGGCCAGCACCTTGATCTCGGTGATCAGCGGCGCGCTTTCGATTTCGCTGGGCGGGGCGGCTTCGACGATGGTGTCGGTCAGGCGCAGCATCGGCTTGGCGTCAGTGCGCGCCAGCGCCACCTGGCCGTAAAAGGTGTCGGGATAGGCCGCCGCCGCCCGGTAGCGTCCCAGCGCGGCCGTGGTGTCCCCCTGCGCCTCCAGGCTGCGGCCCTGCCAGTACAAGGCGCGGCTCTTGCTGATGGGGCGGGCGACGCCGGCCTCCAGCTTGCGGAAATGCTCGAGCGCGGCCGCTGGCTCTTTCAGAAGGCGCAGGGCGATGAACCCGGCCAGGAATTCCTGCTCGGCAAACTGCACGCCGCTGGTAAAGCCGGCATGCCGGACCAGATTCAATGCCATGCGCGGATTACCGCCGGTCATAGCATCCCGCGCCTGTATGGCGCTCTCGTTCCACCACCGCGCCGCGCGCTCCTTGACCAGCGGCGCTGCTGGCACGCGCAGCAGCATGGCATTGGCTTCGCGGTTGCGGTTCGCCCGGCGCAGCGCCCGGCTCCAGTCGAACAGCAAGCTGGGATCGCTGGAATCGGCGACCTTGTCCAGCGCCGCCTGGTCTTTGGGAATCCCGCCGACCAGGGCGATGCGGGCATTGGCAACCTCCGCCGTCCTGGCATCGACTCGGGCCACCAGCCGCCGGGCGGCGCTGGTCTGGCCGGCCCAAATAAGATTGTTCAGGCGGGCGCGGTCGGCTTCCGGCGTGAGGTGGGCGGCAGTCTTTTGCGCGATATCCAGTTCGGTGGGAGTATCGAAGCTGCCTTCAATCCATCCCGATCGGATCAGCGCGGCGCCGCGTGCCTTATCGCCGGTGGCGACCAGCGCCTCGCCCAGCCGGATCTTGCCGATCGCCGAATTGGGCGTCTTGCCGGCGAACCATGCCACGATGGCGCTGGGCCCCATGTCGGCGGGAAGCACGGCTTCGGCGCGGGCCTGCAGCGTACCTCTGAGCGGCCAGGCGCTGGCGCCCTTGGCGTCGGTGTCTTTGATGACGGCGTCTATTTCGGCGAATGTGGCGCCGCTGTTGCGGTCCAGCGCATAGCGCCATTCCAGCAGGCGCTTGGCGGTGCTGTTCTGCCCCTGGGCGCCAAGCGAACGCGCCGCCACCCAGTCGCCGCGCACCGCTGCCGCAAAGGCGCGGCTGAAAATGTCATGCTCAGGCGGAGTGAGGAATTTCAAGCGGCTCAGCCGGGTGGTGGAAGCCCCCGTGGCGCCGAGGGCGTCGGCAATGGGCTGCATCATCACCACATCGCCGCTGCGGGTCAGACCGGCGGGCAGGCTCTGGGCCAAGCCATGGTGAAGGCTGCCCGCGATCAGGGCGCCGGACAGGGGAAGGGAAAAAAGGCAGGCACGCGAAAATGACATGGGCGGATATAGGGTCTGCTGGCTTGTTGAAAAGTCGGGATCAGCTTAGACGGATGGCCGCCCGGAAGGCCATAATGGGACCTAAGCTTCCGGCATAAATGTGACCGGTCTCAAAAAGAAAAACTGGAACTCGACCATGGCCAGCATCCGCGACCGCATCAAAGGCTCCATCACCGCCCTGATCACCCCCTTCAAGGATGGCAAGGTGGATGAGGCGGCGTTCCGCAAGTTGATCAATTGGCAGATCGCCGAGGGAACTCAGGGCTTGGTTCCCTGCGGCACCACGGGCGAATCGCCGACCCTGAGCCATGTCGAACATGCCCTGGTGATCGAGCTTTGTGTCGAGGAAACCAGGGGACGGGTGCCGGTGATCGCCGGCGCCGGTTCCAATTCCACCGACGAAGCCATCATGCGCACCCGGCACGCCAAGGAGGTTGGCTGCGACGCCGTTCTGCATGTGACCGGCTATTACAACAAGCCGACCCAGGAAGGGCAGTACCGCCATTTCATGGCGGTCGCCGACGCGGTCGATATTCCGATCGTGCTGTACAATATTCCCGGCCGCGCCGTGGTGGGGATCAGCGTCGAGACCATGGCGCGCTTGTGCAAGCACAAGAACATCATCGGGGTAAAGGACGCCACCGCCGACCTGATGCGCCCCAGCCGCGAGCGGCTGGCCTGCGGCAAGGACTGGCTTTTGATCTCGGGCGAGGACGGCACCGCGCTGGGCTATAACGCCCATGGCGGGTCTGGTTGTATCTCGGTGACCGCCAATGTTGCGCCCCGGCTGTGCGCCGAATTCCAGGCGGCCTGTGCCGCGGGCGACTACGCCAAGGCGCGCGAATATCAGGACCGGCTGATGCCGCTGCATGACGCGCTGTTCTGCGAAACCAGCCCTGCGCCGGTGAAGTATGCCGTGTCCTTGCTGGGTCTGTGCAGTCCCGATGTCCGCTTGCCGCTGGTGGAAGCCAGCGAGGGCGCCCGCGCCCAAGTGAAGGCGGCGATGCAGGGCGCCGGCTTAAAAGTTTAATGGCCAAGAAAAAAGAAGACGGTTTCAAGATCATCGCCGACAACCGCAAGGCGCGTTACGCCTATGCGATCGGGGAAACGCTGGAAGCCGGCATCATGCTGATGGGTTCAGAGGTCAAGAGCTTGCGCAGCGGCAAGACCACCATCGGGGAATCTTACGCGCACGCCAAGGACGGCGAGCTGTGGCTGGTGAATTCCTATATCCCCGAATACACCCAGGCATCGCGCTTCAATCACGAGCCCAAGCGCAGCCGCAAGCTCCTGGTGCACAAGCGCGAGGCCGCGCGCCTGGCCGCCGCCATTCAGCGCGAAGGCATGACGCTGATCCCGCTGAAGCTCTATTTCAATGCCAAGGGCAAGGCCAAGCTCGAACTGGGCGTGGCCAAGGGCAAGAAGCTGCACGACAAGCGCGAGACCGAAAAGGATCGCGACTGGGCGCGCGACAAGGCAAGATTGCTGAGAGCAAAGGGCTAGCGCGCCAGCGCCTTGGCCTGGCCAACGACATTCTCGAACATCTTGGTGGTCAGTCTTCTTGTGTTGGTGTTGTAGCGCGAGCAGTGATAGCTCGAAATCAGCTGGAACTTTCCAATCGTATAGACCGAGCCATGCTGGAAAGGGTGCGCGCTGATCCTTGCGCCCAGCGTTGTCAGCACGCTGTCATGCGCAATCTTGCCCAGCGCCAGGATCACGTTCACGTTCGGCAGGGTGTCCAGTTCCGATATCAGGAATTGGCGGCAGGTTTTGATTTCCGACGGCTCGGGCTTGTTCTGCGGCGGCACGCAGCGCACAGCATTGGGGATGCGGCAGTCCACCAGCTCCAGCGTGTCGTCGATGCGCTCGTCATAGACGCCCTTGGCCAGGCCATGCTTGAGCAGGGTTGCGTAGAGCAGGTCGCCGGCCCAGTCGCCGGTGAAGGGCCGCCCCGTGCGGTTGGCGCCCTGCAAACCCGGCGCAAGCCCCGCGATCAGGATGCGCGCGGTGAGCGGCCCGAAGCTCGGCACCGGGCCATTGAACCAGCCCGGATACTTGATGCGGTTGGTCTCGCGAAACGCCACAAGCCGCGGGCAGAGCGGGCAATCATGCGGCGGGGTAAGCGGGGCTTTCATGCCCCGCCCATATCCAATTCAGGCGGTTTGCACAAACGCCGGCGCGGGCTTGCTGCCGCCGTCACGGGCGATCTGGCTTTTTAGGTCGTCCAGTTCGATGAAATTGTCCGCCTGGCGGCGCAGCTCATCGGCCACCATGGGGGGCTGGGTGCGGATGGTGGAAACCACGCTGACGCGCTTGCCGCGCCGCTGCACCGCCTCCACCAGGCGGCGGAAGTCGCCGTCGCCCGAAAAAATCACCACATGGTCGACGCAGGACGACATCTCCATCACGTCGATGGCCAGCTCGATGTCCATATTGCCTTTGACGCGGCGGCGGCCCTGGCTGTCGGTGAACTCCTTGAGTGGTTTTGTCACCACGGCAAAGCCGTTATAGTCCAGCCAGTCCACCAGCGGGCGCAGGGGCGAAAATTCCTGGTCCTCCGCCACGGCGGTATAGTAAAAGGCGCGCACCAGATTGCCTTTGCGGGCGAACAATTCCAGCAGCCGCTTATAATCGATATCGAATTGCAGCCCCTTGGCCGCGCCATAAAGGTTGGCGCCGTCGATGAACAATGCGAGCTTCTCGGCCGGATAAAAAAGCATATGACCTCCAAAACATCTAAAGGGCGGCGCACCTTATGTGCCGGTGCGGGCCCGTGATCCTGATCGCGCTAGGCGGTAATCTGGCGTCCAGTGCGGGCCCACCGGCAGATACGCTCAAACGCGCACTCGCCCGGCTGGAAGCGCTGGGAGTTGAAATACTGTCCGTCTCGTCCTTCTATGAGACCCCGGCCTGGCCGGATGCTGCCGACCCGCCCTTCGTCAACGCGGTCGCTGCCGTCAAAACGGCTCTCCAACCCGTTGAACTTCTGGATCTTTTGCATGGTGTGGAAACTGAGTTCGGGCGGATGCGTTCCGTGCCGAATGCCCCCCGGACACTGGATATTGATTTGCTGGATCACGGCGGCCGGGTAATGACCGATGGCATAGCGCTGCCGCACCCCAGATTGGCCGCGCGCAGCTTCGTCCTGGTTCCGCTGGCCGAAGTCGCGCCTGATTGGTGCCACCCCGTTTCCGGGCAAGGGGCTGGCGAACTGCTGGCGGCGCTACAAGACAGGGCTGTCCCCAAAAAGCTCGCTTAGGGCGGTTTTTTCTGTTATTCGGGCGCCATCACCCGGAGTTTGCGGCTTTTCGGGCCGCTAACCTGTTGAACCTGAAGGATTCTCATGGCCCGCGTCACCGTCGAAGATTGCGTCGACAAGATCCCCAACCGCTTTGATCTGGTCCTGGCCGCGGGTTTCCGCGCCCGCCAGCTGTCGGGCGGCGCCGAGCCGATGCTGGAACGCGACCGTGACAAGAACCCCGTCGTGGCCTTGCGCGAAATTGCCGCCAGGCTGATCAAGCCGGAGGATTCCAAGGAAGACTATATCCGCTCGCTGCAGAAGCATGCCGAAGTGGACGAACCCGAAGAATCCCGCCCCGAGGCCGACGACCGCGAGGATCCCTCGCATCGCCAGGTCACCGAGGAAGAACTGCTGCGCGCTCTTACGACGGAAGCCCAGCGCCGCGCCGAACCCCAGCCGGAGCCTGAGGCGGACTATGAAGAGTAGTTTTGCCGTCAATTCCGGGCTTTTCGGTC
>JBBSKJ010000060.1:0-9733 GCA_038256475.1 Micropepsales bacterium
AGGAAGGCGCGCCGGTAATTGTGGGAACCCGCGCTGATATCCGCCAGCACGCCCCATTCATTCTTGGGACGCGCGGTGGTGATGGCGACCACGCCGCCGGTGGCCGCCGCGGTGGGGCTGTCCACGTCGGTGGTGCCCTGGTTGACGGTGGCCCGGCCGATGATTTCGGAATCGGCGACCTGGTTGGTGTAGATGGCATAATTGCCGGTGTCATTCAGCGGCATGCCGTCCCAGGTGAAAGAGATGTGGTTTCCGTCATAGCCATGGATGCGGATGTTGCCGCCGGAATTGCCGTAGGGATCGTTGTTGGTGAAGTTGAAGCCCGGCACCTTGTTCAGGGTTTCGAAGATCGACTGGCCGGCGGGCTGACGGTCGATGAATTCCTGGGTGATGACGGAGCGCTGCTTGGGCACGGTGACCGGCCCCATGATGCCGCCGGAACTGTTGGCCTGGGCGCTGACGGTGACGGTGTCTTCCACCGCCTGGGTGGCGGAGGATTGGGCCAGGGCGGCGGGGGCGCCCAGCAACAGCAGCAGGAACGGGCTGACACCCGTCATCAAAAGAGCGGTCAGTCTGGTCATGATAGTCCCCATGGATGACGCAGGCGCGGGCGCGCGCCTACGGCCGCGCCGAAGGCGCGAATGATGAATCGGCTGTTTGATGGGCTGCTTCTGGCGGCAGCGGGTGCGAAGAGTCCTAGAGCGGGGAGTCTTCAGAATTGTGAAGTGTAGATGGCGGATCGGCTACGGTGCGTGCGGGCGGAATTTTTACGCGTGGCGTGTCTTTCGCGCCATCATCGCGCGCGACCGGCCATGGCCTGCGGCGATCGCCGCGTGCATGAACAGGCGATGAAGCTGTTGGCCGGCTGAGGTTTACAGCATCACCGGCATGGGGGCGATCACCGGCAGGGCGCGTCTGCTGCGCTTTTTCGTCTTGCGCTTTTTGGCTTTGGTGGGGCGCGCGGCTTTTTTGGCGGCGGGCTTTTTCTTTTTGGCTTTCTTCTTCTTCTTCTTCTTCCGCGCGGGCGTCATCAGCTTTTCGGGCTTGAGCAGCCGGGCCACCATTTTTTCCAAAGCCTTGAGACGTGAGGCGATGCTTTTGGCCATTGTTTTTTCCTCCGGTAAGAACCCACAGGCTAGTCCTTTTGCCCGCGATGCGCAAAATACCGGGGCCCCGGCGAGGCTTGCGACAGCAAGGCGAGGGAAGGGAATCCATGGTGAAATATGTGCGCGGGAAGATGGATTCCTTCCCTCGGCGCTGCGCCTCGCGGGAATGACAGTGATGCTAGGTGTTTTGCTTTGACGCGAAGGCGTCGAACGCTTCCCAGAATTTCTGGCGGATGGCGTTTTTCTCCATCAGGATTTCGTGGCCCGCGCCGGCGATCTCGACATAGTCGCCATTGGGCGCCTGGTGCGCGAAGGCCCTGGCTTCCGGCGTCAGGCAGATGCGGTCTTCGCCCGCGCCCACGATCAGCATCGGGGTGGTGATGTTCTTGGCTTCGCCGCGCAGCCATTTCATCGAGGCCAACGCCGCCGCCAGCCAGCCCCAGGTCGCCCCCGCCAGCCGCAGCTCGGGATTTTCCCTGAGCAGCATCTGGGTGCGCTCGAAACGCTGCGGATCGGAGGTCACCATCTGGGTGGTGAAGGAGACCTTGTGCGGGTCGCGCGCCTCCATGCCCCAGACCCAACCCGCCCGGTTGCCGCGCCACACTTCCCAGGCGGTGACGGCCTTGACGATCATTTCGCGCTGGCCGCGCAGCGAAATGGCGATCATCGGCGCGTTCAGCACCACCCAGGCGAAACGTCCCGGCTGGCGGGCGAGGCTGCGCAGCAGATTATGCGCCCCCATGGAATGGGCCAGCGCCACCGGCTTTTCGCCCGCTTTCAGCATGGGCGTGACGATCCAGTTCAGAAGTGTCTCCAGGTCCTGGTCGTATTGCGCAAAATCGCCGATGAAGCTTTTCCTGTGATCGTCGGCCAGCAGCCGGCTGGAGCCGCCCTGGCCGCGCCAATCCATGGTGGCGACGGCGAAGCCCCGGCCGCGCAGCTCGTCGATCACCTCGAAATATTTCTCGATGAACTCGGTCTGGCCGTTGAGCAGGACGCAGACGCCCTTGCGCGCCACCGACGGATCCGGGTCGAAGCGGGCGGCCCGCAGGTCCGCGCCGACGGCCTTGATGGGCTGGGGATCAAAGAGGGTGGCGGCGGGGATCATGGGGCGGTCAATACCGGTGACGAAAACTTGAACACACTGCCCCCAAAACCCATTGGAATAGGCACTTAACCCGGCTTTTCAAGGCCTTGGAAGCCAAATTTTTGATCCCAAATCTGGCTTGCCGGGTGCCGCCATGGGCCCGGTCCCCGCCCCCGCGGCGGGGTCCATCGCAACGCTTTTTGGAGGTTGTTTCATGCGTATCGACTATTCCCCGTTCTACCGTTCCACCGTCGGCTTCGACCAGCTTCTCAACCTGCTCGATACCAGCGCCGATCAGGGCTATCCGCCCTACAATATCGAGCGCAGCGACGAGAATAATTACCGCGTCAGCGTGGCGGTCGCCGGCTTTGCCGAAAAGGACCTGTCGGTGGATGTGAAGGACCGCGTCCTGACCATCACCGGCAAGCGCGATGACGCCGCCAAGGCCACCATCCTGCACCAGGGTATCGCGGGCCGGGCCTTTGAGCGCAGCTTCCAGCTGGCCGAGCATGTCGAAGTGAAGGCCGCGCGCCTCGAACACGGCCTGCTCCATGTCGACCTGGAGCGTATCGTGCCCGAAGAGAAGCGCCCGCGCCGCATCACCATCAATGCGCCGGAGCTTAAGACGATTGAGGGCAGCAAGGCTGCCTAACCCTTCCGGTTTCAGCTTCCGCGCGCGGCCTTGCCGCGCGCACGCTGAAACCACCTCCCCTTTGCCGCGGCTATCGCCGCGAAGGGGGGCGGGGCTGCGCAGGCTTCACCGTTAAGCAGGATCGGGGGCGTCCATTTGGATGCCCCCGATTTTTTGTTAGGTTCTGGAGGCAGAAGCTGCTTCGGTCCTTCATGGCGATCTGGCCGCAATCCCTGACGACTCCCAAGGCCCCGACCAGCTTCGAGGATGTGCGGGCGCGCTATGACGCCCAGTTCGCCCGGTTTGGGGCGGCACCGGCATCGGTGGAGGTCACGCCCGGTCAGCTGGGGCCCATTGGCGGGGAATGGCTGCGCCGCGCGGGCAGCGACCCGGGTCGCGCCATGCTCTATTTTCATGGCGGCGGCTTTATCGCCGGCAGCCCCGAGACCCATCGCCCGCTTGCGGCCAAGCTGGTGGAAGCCAGCGGCGTTGCCGCCTTCAGCGTCGCCTATCGCCTGGCCCCCGCCAGTTTCTTTCCCGCCCCCGTGCGCGACGGTATCGATGCCTATCGCGCCCTGATCGCCAAGGTGCCGGCATCCTCCATCATCCTGGCGGGCGACGAGGCGGGCGGCGGGCTGGCTTTTGCTGTGGCGCTGGCGATCAGGAATGCCGGGCTGGAAATGCCCGGTGGTGTCGTGGCGCTGTCGCCCTGGGCCGACCTGTCGCTGTCGGGGCTTTCGATGCTGGGCAATCGCCGCAGCGATACGGTGCTGGAATGGGAAAGCCTGTTCCTGTGCGCCCGCAGTTACCTGCGCAAATCCAATCCCGGCGACGCCTACGCCTCGCCGGCCTGGGCGGCGCTGAGCGGCTTTCCGCCGGTGATGGTGCATGCGGGGGCGACGGAAGTGTTGCGCGACGATGCATCCAAGCTGGGCGACCGCGCCGCCGATGCCAATGTCGCGGTCAGCGTCGAGATCTATGACGGCATGGGCCATCTGTTTCAGATGGAGCAAGGCCGCAACGAGGCCAAGGTCTCGCTGTCGCGCCTCGCCCAGTTCATCCGCGCGAAAAGCGCGGCGCTGGCGGCGTAGTTCTCCATCCAGCGTTGCGCAAAGCGGATAATCAGAGCTGGCGGCGCTTTTGGCAATGGATGGCCGGGTTGCCGGCCATGGAGGTTGGTGGGGCATCATGGCGGGCGGCGTAGAATTATACTCACCATGGGCGGGCTTGACCCGCCCATCCAGCGTTACTTGTTCCAGCCCTCCAGAAGATCGTCCCAGTCCGGATTGCCCTTCTCAATCAGCGCCAGCTTCCAGGCCCGCTTCCATCGCTTGAGGCTTGTTTCGCGGCGGATTGCATCGGCATACAGCGGGTACTCTTCGAACCAGACAAGACGATTTACGCCATGGCGCCTGACGAAGGCTGATCCAGTGCCTTTGTGGTGCTGCTCCATGCGCATCAGGAGGTCGGACGTTACGCCAATGTAAAGCGTACCGTTGCGCTTGCTTGCGAGCATGTAGACCGTTCCGGCAGGCATCGGGCCAGTTTGAAAAACTGGATGGGCGGGTCAAGCCCGCCCATGGAGACTAGTGATTGAACCCAGGCGTGCACGCGATAAGGGAAAGAGAATCAGCTGAGTGCGTTGCCAGATCATGGCCAGGACCCCAAAAGCCGCGCAGGCGCAGACCCGCGAATATCATGTCATCCCCGATGAGGATGGTTGGCTGGTCGAGCGCGACGAGGCCCTGACCGGGCTGTTCGCCCATGACCTGGAGGCCGCCATCGCCCAGGCGGTTCGGGCGGCCGAGCGCGATCAGCACAATGGTCTGGATGTGATGGTCTGTGTGCAGGAGCGCGACGGCCATTGCCGCAAGGTCTGGCCTTAGCCCCTAGGGCCGGGTTTTGGAACTTGTTGCCGGTTTGGTGAGTTGCTCAAGCAATCAACCGCCAGAGGAGATCACCATGGCCAAGTCCAGCACCTTTGAAAAACGCCTCTCCGCCCTTGAAAAGACCATCACCGAATTCTTCACCGGCAAGCCGAAGAAAAAGACCGCCCGGCGCAAGTCGGCGAAAAAGACGGCCAGGAAGACCAGCAAGCGCAAGATCGCCAAGCGCAAGCGCGCCTAACGGGCGACCGCCAGGTTCAAGAGTTTGGAGCTGACCACCAGCCGGCTTTGCGCGGCGGCGGCCCTGTCGATTTCGAACCGCACCCGCCGATCCACCAGCACGAAGTTGACGATGCCCCGCGCGGCATCGTCGGCGGCGTTTTGCGTCACGGTCAGGACCGGCAGGCCGCGCACCGCCGAAAGCGCCTGCGCCGCAGCCGGGCCGTCGGCAAAGGCGATGTGACAGGCATCGTTCGGGGTCAGAACGGGAATGCGTTTGACCACGATGGCTCGTCCCACGCCCCCCAGCGCCTTGTCCAGCGTCACACCGAACGGATCGCCGCCCACCACGCACAGCGCGATGGCGCCGACCGGGTCTTGTGGCCACTGCACGAAGGGCGCGAATTTGGTGAGATAGGCGGCCTTGAGCGCATATTCCACGCTGTCTTGCGCCCAAGCGGATGCGCCCGTCAGCAGCAACGCCGCCACGGCCAGGCACAGTCTGGGTTGGGCGGCGATCATCGGTTGGCCGCGTCCATCAAGGCAGATCGAGCCGGGCGCCGAGATAGACGCTGCGGGGAATGGCCAGGGCGGGCAGGGAGCCGTTGATGAATTCCTGATGGCGCTCGTGCAGCAGGTTCATGCCGGCCAGCGACAGCTGGAAATTTTCCCCCACCCGCCAGGTGATCTTGGCGCCGGCCTCGGTATAGGCGGGCACGCGCGGGCTCGCCAGCGCGTCGATGCTGCGCAGGCTGACATTGAAATTCACGTCCTGCCCCAGATCCATGTCGGACTGCGCCTGAAACTGGAAGGAGGGATCGTTGCCGGCGAAGCGCACGCCGAAAAAGTCGCGGCTGCCGGGTTTGAGATGCAGTTCCTTGCGGATGGCGTTGACGCCGGCCTTCAGCCGCCACCAGTCGGTCGCCGCATAGGTGCCCCAGGCCTCGACGCCATAGGTGTTGCCTTCCATGCCGTTCTTCACCATCAGCGGGAAAACCGTGGGCGTGGTGGCTTCCACCGTGCGCAGGTCTTCATAGATGTTGAAGTAGGCCGAGATCGAGAAAGAGACATCGCTCAGCGGCTGGCCGCGATAGCCCAGTTCGAAAGCCAGCAGGTCTTCAGAGATAAAGTCTGGCCCGCCCGCGAAGGTGGTGGTGGCGAAAAGTTCGGTGTCGAAGCGCGACGGGGTGCGCACGGCGCGGGCCGCCGACAGCCACACCACCGATGTGTCGGTCGCCCGCCAGGCCAGCCGCGCGTCCGGCATGAATTCGGCGCCGGTATAGTCATTATGTTCCAGCTTGATGCCCAGCGTCAGTGAGAGCGCCGGGTTCAGGGCGATAGTGTCCTGGACAAAGACGTTGCTCAGGCTCTGCGACTTGCGCGCGGGCGTCAGGAACAAGGTGGCGGGGCCGCCGGTGAAGACATCCTCGATGCGGCGGTAGCCGCCGCCCACCACGACGGCGTGCGCCTCGCCCAGCGCGAAATCATACTGGGCGTCGATGTCATAGGTATCCACGCTGGCGCGGATGCCGCTGCTCACGGTGCGGCGAGCCTGATCGTAATAGGCCTGCAGCTTGAAGGTGGAACGGTCCTCCATCTGGCGCGACCAGCTGGCCATGAGGTTTTGCCCGGCGATCATGTTGTTGGCGACCTGGCCGGGCACTAGCTCGCCCTTGCCGCGATACAGGTCGCCCTGCAGGGTGGCGGTGTCGGTGGCGTCGTTCCAGTCCAGACGGAAGCCGCCCTGAAGATTGCTCCACCCGTCGTGGCTGGCCAGGCGGTCGACGCGCGACAGAGCGCGATTGTGAATCCCGGTGGCATAGACGCGGTAGCTGGTGTTGCTATCCAGCATGCCGCCATGGCGGGCGCTGAGATTATCTTCCAGGCTGCCGGCGCGCGCATCGATCAGCGTGCCCTGGGTTTCGCGGCTGTTCTTGCTGGTGATGTTGATCACGCCATTGACCGCGTTCGATCCCCACAGCGTGCCGGCGGGTCCGCTGATCACCTCGACGCGGTCGATATCGGCCAGCATGGTGTGCTGCGCATCCCAGAACACGCCGGAGAAGAGCGGCGAATAGACGGTGCGTCCGTCCATCAGCACCAGCAGCTTGTTGGAGGTGGCGGTGGAATGGTTAAAGCCGCGCGCGCTGATGCCGTAGCTGGCGGAATTGAGCCGCGCCACCTGCAGGTTGGGCGCCAGCCGCAGAATTTCCGGGATCGAGGTGCCGGCGGTGCGGCGGATATCGTCCTGGTTGATGACATAGATCGCGGCGGGGGCCTGGCTGAGCGGCTGGGGGCGCCGGGAGACCGAGGTGACCGGCACATTGGCCAGGTCCTCGATCGACAAGGCGGAAAGATCGCTCAGTGTCGCGTCGGCACGGGCGGCGCCCGGCACCAAGACCGAGGCCAGCGCCATCAGGGCGGCCGGCGCCGCACACTTATATAGGCATTGGTACAGGTATAGGCTTTGGTACAGGCGTCGAATATCGTGCTGCATGATACCCCCGGGCGCGCAATTCGCGCCAAGCGGCAACAACGCCAGAATCAACGGCTTGGTTCCACAAAAATCATGGCTCGGGATTCGGTGGGCGAAGCGTCAGGCGGACGCTTTTCAGGCGGACGCTTTGGCGGCGGCGGTCTTGGCGATCAGCTGCCTGCGGATGGTGGGACCGCTCAGATGGCCCTGGTCATAACCTTCATGCTTAAGCATTTCGCGGATCAGCGTCAGGGGCTTTCCGGCGTCCGCCAGGGCGAAGGCGCGTTCCAAAGCTGTGGGTCTGACATCCATGAATTTTATACGCTCACAAAGGTGGGTGGATCACACGCAAGAGCCGCTCTCCCTTTCGGGAGAGAGCGGCTCTTGCTCGAAAAGCGATCAGTCGCGGTAATAACGCCGCTCGTCATGGTAGCGCCGCTCTTCATACGGCGCGTAGCGCGGGTAGGGATTCATGCGATAATCATCGCGGTAATAGGGGCGCGGAGTGCCCAGCCGGGTCGGAGGGCGAACCGCCTCGAATTTGGCCATGGAGGTGGACCCGTTTACCATGCCGTTGGGCGGGACAAAGCCAGCGGCGCCGGAGCTGGATTTGGTTCCGACCGCGGGTGTGTCGGAAATGCGCTGCGCCGAAGCGGGCAAGGCGAGGGCCAGACTGATAGCGGCCGCGCCGATAATGGCGAGTTTCATGGGTCTCTCCTTTTCTCGTTCGCCCTTAGCAAACGCGCCTGAAGGAGGATTGGGCCCGCAAGTTGCAGAAAGTTCCGCGTTAAGCAGTGGCCGCCAGGGCTTCCGCGAACCGCGCCGACAGCTTGGCGCCGGAAAAATCCGCGCCTTCGGTTTCGGTGTCGCGCATGTCGGCGTCCGACATGTTGGCATAGGACAGGTCGCAGCCTGAAAGACGTGCCCGGCGCAGGTCGGCACCGCGCAGGTCCGCGTAACGGCCCTGGGCATTGTCCATCCGCGCCGGCAGCATGCGCCCGCCCGTGATCATCAAGGGCCCCAGCTTGGTGTCGCGCAGGTCGGCATGGTTGAGCAGGGCGCCGGACAGATTGACGCCGCGCAGGTCCGCGCCGCCCATCTTGGCCGAACGCAGGTCGCAATTGGCAAGATTGGAGCCCTGCAGCGAGGCGCCTTCCAGATTGACGCCATACAGCAGCGCGTCGGGCGCGATCAGGGCGGTGAGCATGCGGTGCGACAGCGAGGTGATATGGCGCAGGTCCATGCCGGAGAGATCGGCGGGCTTGCCGTCGCGGCCATCGCTCTCGGCCCAGCGGGTATGGTCTTCCAGCAGCTTGTCGACGATCAGCACCTGGGCGACATCGGGCGCCACCGCTTCGGTGAGAATCTTGCTCATGTCCGCGCCATGCGTGGTGGCGAAATCCATGATCGCGCCGATCAGGATGCAGCCCGCCATGTCGGCGCCGGTCAGGTTGCAGCCCGACAGGTCGGCATTTTCCAGATTGGCGCCGGTCAGGCGGGCCTGGCGCAGATTGGCGCGGGTCAGGCGGCAGCCTTTCATGATGGCGTCGGTGAAGTCGGCCTGCACCGCCATGGCGCCGGTCATCTTGGCGCCCGACAGGTTGGCGCTGTTCATCATCGCCGCCGGCATTTCCGAGGCGCCGATGTCATGCTGCAGCACGCGCAGGTTTCCGTATTTGTCCTTCTCGGCAATGGTGCCTTCGCGCAGGTCCGCTTCGTAAAGATCGGTGCCGATCAGGTTGGCGCCGCGCAAGGATGCGCCGCGCATGTCGGCCCGGCGCATCGAGGCGCCTTCCAGATTGCAGCGGCGCAGGTCGGCGCCAAAGAAGCTGGCGCTGTCCAATTTGGCGCCGGCGAAATTGGTTTCTTCCATCACCGCGCCGGTGAAGTCGGCATCGGCCAGATTGCGCCCGGACAGGTCCAGGCCCGAAATATCGCAAAAAGCGAAGACGGCCCGCGCCCCGCCCATCCGCCCGGAATAGAGCATCTCGTGGCGGGCGATCGCCGCGCTCACGTCTTTCTGGGTGAGCTTGGCAAAGCCGGTGTGGCGGGCCTGGGTCATGGAAAAGATCGCGGGTTAAGGCTTTTTCACGCAGGATTTTGCGTCACGGGGCGCTAATGTCCCCTTAATAAGGCCGCCCGGGGCCGATTCAGGGCCTTGGCGGCTTCCGGGCAGTGCCGCAAATGCGAAAATTGCTGTTGAACCGGGACCATAGCCGGGTACAAAGGCGCTCGCAGGACCCCCTTTGGGCCCCCTTTGGGGGCGCAAGGGTGGTCCGGCACAGGACATATGGGTGGGCTGCCGGCGAAATCGGCAAGCCAGGTTCA
>JBBSKJ010000061.1:0-9699 GCA_038256475.1 Micropepsales bacterium
AGCACCGCCTCCTGCTGCGCGTGTTGAATCCGCGCGGCCAGATGCTCGGCTTCGTCCGCAAGCCTTGCACCGCCCGATGGCAGGTTGAGCAGCACCATACTGCTGGCGAGACCCACCAACAGCAACACCACCATCATCTCGATGAGCGTGAAACCCTGCTCCCTAGCTCCAGTTGCCGATATCGGCATTGTCGCCCTCCCCGCCCTTCACCCCATCCGCGCCGAACGAATAGACATCGAAACGGCTATGTTGGCCGGGAAAGGCATATTGATAGGGATTGCCCCACGGATCCTGAGGCAGACGGCGGACATAGCCGCCATCGCGATAGCGATCCGGACGCGCCATGCCGGCAGGCGCCTGGACCAGCGCCGTCAATCCCTCCTCGGTCGTCGGAAAACGCAGCGTTTCCAGGCGAAAGGTCTCCACGGCCTGTTCCAGCACGGCAATGTCCGCACGCGCTTTTTCGCGCATGGCGCGGTCCTGACTGGGAAGGACATTGATCATCACGACCGTCGCCAAGAGGCCGATGATCACGATCACCACCATGACTTCCACCAGGGTGAAGCCGGCATCGCGGCGAAAACGGGCAGGAACAGGCATGGTCATCTCTCTTCAGCTGTACGCCAATGTGTTGATTTGCAGAATCGGAAGCAGGATCGCCAATACGATCATCGTGACGACGGCGCCCATCACCACGATGATGATCGGCTCAAGCAGACTGAGCGCCAGCGCGACAAAGGTCTGAAACTCCCGCTCCAGATATTCGGCGGAACGGCCCAGCATGTCGTCCATTCGTCCGCTGCTCTCACCGCTGGCGGTCATGTAAATGAGAATGGGCGGAAAGATATCCGCCCGGCGCATGGCCCCGGACAGGCTGCCGCCTTCGCGGATGGTTGTCGCCATCAGGAGCGTTGCCTGGCGCAAGGCACGATTGGAAACCGTAGGTACCGTGAGCAGCAGGCCTTCCAGCACGGGTACGCCGCTGGCAATCATGGTCGACAGGGTGCGCGCCAGGCGGGCGGCGTTGACGTTGCGGATCAGCTTGCCGGCGACCGGGAGACGCAGAAGCGCCGCATCGAAGCGCAATCGCATGTCCGGTCTGCGCAGCGCCTGCACCAGGCCGATCATGCCAGCCGCGAGTAGCAGCAGGAAAAGCCATCCCCAATCGCGCGCCACATCCGAGACAAAGATTATCGCGCGCGTCAGGAGTGGAAGCCGCTGGCCCATGCTGTCGAACTGGTCCACGACTTTCGGGACCACGAAGACCACCAGCGCGGCAATGACCGTCAGGGCCGTGATCGTGAGGGCGGCGGGATAGACCAGGGCGATCTTGAGGCGGCTGCGCGCCTGCTCGTCCCGCTCCAACAGGTCAGCCAGCCTTTCTAGGATGGTGGGCAGCGCGCCGGAACTCTCTCCTGCAGCGACCATGGCACGATAAAGTGGGGGAAACGCCGCGTCCTGTCGTGCCATGGCGCCGGAAAGGCGGAAGCCTTCAAGCACACTTTCATGCGTCGCGGTCAGAACCCGTCGCAGGTGCGGATTGTCGGTCTGCAAAGCGATGGTTCGCAGCGCCTCTTCCAGGGGCGCAGTGGCCACCAGCGTCGCAAGCTGGCGCGTTATCAAGGAAAGGTGTCGGACACTGAGCTTGCGGGGCTTTAACCGGTTCCTGATGCGTCCGCTTAGGCCTTCGACCGCGGGAACGATGCGAACCGGCACCAGCCGCCGGCCCTGCAACTCTTCGCGCACCAGTCTCTCAGTCGCAGCCGATATCACGCCCTGGCAAGTCCTGCCCCCGCTATCCAGCGCGGTATACTCAAAGGTCGACATGCGCCATTTCCTGACGGGTCACGCGGATAGATTCCTCTACCGTCGTCAGGCCTTCGGCGACATACCGGCGCACCTCGTCGGCCAAGGTCCCGCCCTTCTCGAAGGCAACGGCCGAAATCGCATCCTCGTCCGCCATGTCACTGATCAGGCGACGAATGCGATCATCGATACGGATTGCCTCATAGACACCGATCCGTCCGGCAAAGCCGGTATTGCCGCATTCCTCGCACCCTGCGCTGCGATAAAGCGTGTGTCCGAGCGGAACGTTGACCAATTTTGCGGTGGCCAGGTCAGCAGGGGTGGGGCGGCGGCAAGCCGGGCAGAGCCTGCGCACCAGACGCTGCGCAATGACCACACGTATGGTCGCCGCCAGCAGGAAGGGCTCGACCCCCATGTCACGCAGGCGCGTGATGGCACCGGCCGCATTGTTGGTATGCACGGTTGAAAGAACCAGATGGCCGGTAAGGCTTGCCTGCACGGCAATCTGGGCTGTTTCCCCATCGCGGATTTCACCGACCATCACAATATCGGGATCCTGCCGCAGAATGGCCCTTAGCCCCGCGGCAAATGTCATGCCGACCTTGGTGTTGACCTGCGTCTGGCCCAGTCCCTTGATGGCATACTCGACCGGGTCCTCGATGGTGAGGATATTGCGCGTCGCGTCGTTGAGCATCGCCAAGCCGGAATAGAGACTCGTGGTCTTGCCGGAGCCGGTCGGCCCCGTCACCAGAACGATGCCGTTGGGCTCTCGCAAGGCGCCCCGAAAAATTTCCAGGGCGTGGGTCGAAAAGCCAAGCTCTTCCAGCCCCAGCGCCGCCTGATCCTGATGCAGGATGCGCATGACAAGGCGCTCACCCGCGCGCGCCGGCAAGGTCGAAACGCGCACATCCAACGACCGCCCCCCCAACGTCAGGGAAATACGCCCGTCCTGCGGAATGCGCTTCTCTGCGATGTCCAGACGCGCCATCACCTTGACGCGCGAAACCAGAAGCGGCGCCAAACGGTGGGAGAGCGACAGAACCTCCTTGAGAACGCCATCGACCCGCAAGCGGACCACCAGGGCGGTCTCGAAGGGCTCGACATGAATATCGGATGCGCCCTGGCGCACCGCCTCGGCGATAATCCCGTTGATCAGGCGAATGACGGGCGCGTCGTCCACGACATCAAGAAGGTCAGCCGTCGCCGGAAGGTTTTCCGCCAGACTGTCCAGTCCGACGCTTTCGTCCAGGCCGTCATCCGCGGCGGAAAGACCGGCACTGCCATAGGTTTGAGAAAGCCGCTGTTCAAACTCCGTCCGGCTCAGGGAAGAAACCTGCAACGGGCGACGCAGCGCGCGCCGCGTCTCGATCAGCGCCGACGGATCCGCGCCATCGCGAAGGCCGACCTGCGCCACGTCGCTCAGTTCCAGCAGTATGACACCATGCTTCTTGGCGAAGGCGTAGGCCAGAGGCGCCGGCGCACTCATTGCAACTTCGCCGGATCGGAGGTTGTCGCTGCAGCCGCCGGAGCTGGCAGCGGCGGCACCGCAGGAACACGCGGCGGCTCCGCACGCAGATACTTGCGGACCACCTCTTCGAGCTGGCTCTGGCGGTCCGGATTTCCCACCGACTGCTGACCGACGATATACTCATACTTAGGCGCTGTTGCGCGGCGGGCATCGGCCGCACTTCTAACGATGGTTGGCCGGATAAAAATCATCAGGTTGGTGCGATCGCGTTGCCGGCTGGTGCTGCGGAAAAGCGCGCCAAGCACGGGGACCTCGCCCAGAAGCGGCGTCTTCTCGACGGAAAGCCGTTCATTCTGATCCAGCAGCCCGCCCAGAACGATGATCTCGCCGTCATCGACATTCACGGTTGTCTCGACCTGCCGGCGATTGAGCACCAGTTCCGCCGAAGCGGCGCTGACCGGCCCCGCCACGCTGGACACTTCCTGGCGCAGGAACAGCGTGACCGTTCCGCCGGCATTGATCTGCGGCTTCACGTCGAGCTGTATGCCCACATCCTGGCGCTGAATGGTGCGGAAGGGATTGACGTTCGCCGTGCCAAGCACTTCGCCCGTGGTTATCGGGACATTCTGTCCCACCAGGATGGTCGCCTCCTGATTGTCGAGCGTCATGATAGACGGCGTCGACAGCAGGTTTGAATTCGTATCGCTTTTTACGGCATTGATGACGAAGGTGAAGAGCGTATCGCCATTGATCTGGCCGATACCGCCGGTGATAAGGCCGTTGGCGCCAAGAAGCGAGGCGGCGGCGGCATCACGCAGGCCCTGGAGGGTCGACCCTTCCGGAAGGTAGTCCGGTCCGATCGCCGCACCCAGAATGGCCGGAAGATTGGGTCGTGCATTGGAATAGTTCGTGGCGGTGAAGGGGGCGCCAGTCGCGTTGCGGCCCGACAAGGCGAACTGCACACCCAGCCGCTTGGCCGTGGTGTCGGAGACTTCCACGACAATGGCTTCAACAAGCACCTGCTCGCGCCGCACGTCCAGCTTGCGGATGACCTCCGCCAGCATGTGCTGCGTGTCTGGCGAGGCCGCGATCACAATGGCATTGGCGCCCGGGTAGCGCGTGATGCTTGCCCGCTGTTCGCTGCCGGAGACAGGCGCGGGCGTGGGTTCTGCGGGAGCCGGCTCGCTGCCCTGGTTCAGGCCCCCTCTGGTGGAAGAGGACACTCTTGTCGGGACTTGCACAGGCGTGGACGGGGCGTTTTGTCCCACCAGCTGCCGCAGCACCGGCACCAGCTGCGCTGCATCCGCGTGCTGAAGCTGAACCACCCTGACATCGCCTGCACCCTCGGCCCGGCGGTCAAGGTCCGCGATGATGGGCAGAAGTGGACGCACCGCTTCTGCCTCTCCGCGCAGGATGATGCTGTTGCTGCTTTCCACCACGATGATGGAAACAAGTCCGTTGCGTGCCTGAAGATCGGCGCCGGGCCCTTTCAGCAAGCTGTTGAGGACCTCGGCCATCTCGCGCGCGGAACTGGCGCGCAAGGTCACGGTCTCTGTAACGCCACCTGCCCGGTCGATCTCCGCGAGAAGGTTGCGAATCCGGCGGAGATTGTCGCTGTAATCAGCAATAATAAGAAGATTGCCCCGGCTGCTGGGGAGCACGACGCCCTGCCGTCCGATCAGGGGCTTGAGCGCCTCTGCCGCCGACCGAGCATCCAGAGTATGAAGCCGGAAGACCTGCGTGGAAAAGCCCGCGCCGATGCTCGCACCCAGGCTGCCAGCGGACTGGGCCGCCCCCTCTTCCGGCGCAACGCGGTAGGCGCCTGAGGCGGTGGGTATGGCCACCAGCCCGTTGGCGCGCAACGCCGACAGCAGGACATCCAGCAATTCCGTGCGCTGCAAGGGCTGCTGGCTTGTGACGGTTACTTTCCCCTGCACCTTGGGATCAATGATGAAGGTCGTGCCGGTGGCGCGCGCCACATCCTGAATGAAGACGCGGATATCGGCGTCCTGGAGATTCAGCACTTGTCCCTGCTGTGCCGGCGCATTCTGCGCCATCACGGGCATCGCCTGAAACAAGACCAGAACGAAAGCAATTATACGCTTCACTGTGTTACCCGAAGATTCTTGGTGATGATTTGGCCGCCACGTTCAACGGTAAGCTCGACTTGATCCGAACCGCTGAATTCGGACTCAATTTCCTCAAACCGGTTACGGCTCAGGGCGGATCCATTGATGGTGCGGATCACATCTCCGGCTTGCAGCCCGGCCTGCTGAAGGGCCTGGCCTGAATCGCGCGGCGCCACGGTATAGCCCAGCACTTGTCCGTCCTGCAGACGTGGCTGAAAGGCCGTCTGTGACAGAAATGACTTGGGGGTGATCGTGCCGCCGCCAGCAGCCACAATGGGTGCCGCGGGCGCGATTGGCGCACTGGGCGCACCGGAGGAGGAAGGGGGCTGGAACGCGATACGAATGTGCACGCCGGCACGAGACACAACGGCATGATCAGCGCCCACGGCGGTCAGCACCGTGCCGGGCGCGATCACCTGACCGACCGTGTAGGCCTCTTGTCGGCCATCGGGCCCAGCCAGTATCGCCGAGCCGCGTCCGGCGGCCACTGTGCGTACGCCGAACAGGGTATAGATTCCCGTCGCAGCGAATGCGCGCGCATCACCAGTGCTGTCCAGGCCGCGAAAAAAGGGGTCAATCCGGGAAAGCACCGTAAAGTCGGCCTTCGCCTGCGCTTGGGAAGGCGGCGGCATGCCGAGCGCACCCGCCGGCGTGACCAGCGCCCACAGCAGGCGCACGCCTTGCACGACAAGCGCCGCTGCCAACACGAATTCCGCAACGGTCACCATGGGGACCGGCCAGCGAAAAATGTCCAAGCGAAAAGCCAACGCCCCGTCCTTATGTGTGCAATGCGAGGGCACCTTCCCCTGCCCTCGGCAACATTTTGTGACGGCATCGCTACAGTTGTGTGACAGAGAAACGCAAAGGGCGGCGATGCTGGATCGCCGCCCTTGCAGAAAGTTCTGAGCGAAACTTTAGAACGTCTTGGACAGAGAGAGGGAGAAGGTGGTCCCGGTCGTATAGCGGTTGTTGAAGACGATGTTCTGACCCTGCTGCTGGAACTCCTGGAAATCCGTGTCGAGCAGGTTCCGGGCGCCAAATCCCAGGTTGAAATCCTCTTCCCAGACCCTGAAGCCCTTGCGGTAGTTGAAGTCCAGCGTGATCCCCGGGCTTTGAACCAGATCGGGCTGTCCCGGCCTGCCTCTCGCGGTGATGCGGTCGCTGACCCAGGTCAGAAGGAAGGTCGCGTGCGAGTTGGCAACATCGTCCTCGAACCCGAACTGGACGTTGACCAGATGCTCGGACTGCCCCTGCATCTTGCTGCCGTTCTTGATATACTCAAGGGCGGGGCGAGGCTGACCAGAAGCGCTCAGCGGGAAAACCACATCTCCGGCTCCAACCGTCACTTCGGATTTCGAATAGGTATAGTTCGCCTGCACCAGCCAGTTCTTGTTGACCAGGTGATCGTGCGTCCAGCCGAAATTGAAGTACTTCTTGGCTTCAAACTCGGCACCCATGATGTTGGCCTTGGGTGCATTGATGTAGGTTTGCTGGATGGTCGCGCCCGCCTCGTTCACCACGGACTCCACGGGCTTGTCGATATCCTTGTAGAAGACGCCGGCGGTGAAGAACTCGCCGCCCGGAAGGTAACGCTCCACGCGGGCGTCCAGGTTCAACAGCTTGCTGTCCACCAGGAAGGGATTGCCGACAAAGAGGCGGTCGCTATCCGGATCAAGATACTGTTGCGGCGCCAGTTCGCGGAACTGCGGACGGGCGATTGTCTGGGAAGCGCCAACACGCACCTGCCAGTCTTCCGCGAAATTCCAGGTCACCGTGCCGGTCGGCAGAACATAGGTGTTGCGGAGCGGCGCGGGGGTCAATGGCGGCGGGCCACCAAACAGGTCCAGGGTGGTGACCGACTGGGTCGCACCCTCGATGCGGACGCCCAGTGCGGTACGGACAAAGGGAAGGATCTCCGCATCGACCTGGAAATAACCGCCCCGCACGGTGAGACTGCCGGCATAGGCCGCCGCACCGTCCGCGCCCGTGGTTTCGCGCACCACCAGCCGGTCAGGATCCATGTTGAAATCCGACAGCAGGTAGTCCACCCGCTCGGTCTGCACACCGATGGGCAATGAGCTGTTCAACGCCAGGAAGCGAAACTCGCGCGACTCCGCGCCGCGCTTGTTTTCCGAATAGGCAAGGCCGGCGCTGAAGACCGCCTCGCGCGCCTCGGAAAGCGGCAGGGCATAAGCCAGGTCGAAACCGGCACTGGCGATAGTGTCGCTGACATGGCTGAAACGGGTATAATTCTGCTCCTGCGAGGCATTGTGGCGATAGGTGCCATTCACCAGGCGATAGCGGATACCCTTTTCATAGGGTGCGTTGCGCGTGGTATCGGCATAGGCCGCGCGCCAGTCAAAGTCGAACTGCTGCCAGGCATGTGAGCCGGTCAGCTGGGTGCTGACCAGCTCGCGTTCAAAATACTCGGTATAGTCATCGCGAACATCCGCGCCGGCGAGGTCGTCGTAACCCACCCGCGAGCGTGCTTCCTTTTGCACGCTGCGAACGATGAAATTCGTCCATTGCAGCTTGTTTTCATCCCATTCCAGCGCAACGGAACCCAGACCGTTCAGCACGACGTCGTTCTGGTTGGACTCGAAATTATAGTCGGTGCTCACTCTCAGATTGTTGGCGACCAGCAGCCCTTCCTGCTGGATGCCCTTGCGGCTGCGCCAGGCGCTATCAAAGCTGCCCACCAGAACGACGCCGAGCTTGGCCCAGCCCAGTTCAAAGCTGCGGCCACCGCTAAACTGGGCGCCAATATCGGGCGTGACCTTCTGGCGTTCCAGGAGGTTCAGCGGCGCATTTACGAAACTGCGGCCGATCTTCTGCAACTCGGTCTGGGAAAAATTCCCGTCGCTCACCCGCTTGCCCGCATCCCAGGCCGCCCGCAATTCCGCGGGCACAGCGCGATTGCCGTCATCGAAACCAAACCTGTCGGTGCTCGATCCGTAATAGGTCAGGCCGTTGGTGAAGGTCGAGCGGGTGTTGCCGCCCGTGCTGACGCCAAGGGTCAGGAAGGGCTCTTCGGGCACACCGACCGTGGTCAGATTGATGACGCCGCCGCCAAACTCTCCCGGCATGCTGGCGGAGAAGGTCTTTTGAACCACCGTGTTGGCCAGGATACTGGACGGAAACAGGTCCAGTGGCACGACACGCTGCAAGGGCTCCGGACTGGGCAGCGGCGAACCGTTCAGAAGGGCGGAGGAATAGCGCTCCCCCAGGCCTCGCACATAGACGAAGCGGTTGCTCATCAGGCTGATGCCGGAAAGACGCGTCAGCGCGGCGGCCGCCGTGCTGTCGCCCGCCCGCTCCAGGTCTGCCCGGGTAAGCACGCTTGCGACTTCAGACGTTTCCCGCATGACATCCGGAATATGGACGCCGCGGACGATGACCTCTTCGACCGCCATGGCCGGCGGCCCTTGCGCCAGGGCCAAGTGCGGTGCGACGAGCCCGGTGCTGGCAAGGAGCAGCGCTGGCAGGGCTTTGCGAAACTTCTTCATGGTTCGGAAACCTTATCGGGATGACAAAAATGGCGGGGGTGGCACACGCCACCCCCGTACTAATCAGCAGCTGGTTCCGCCGGGCAGGCCGCACGTCCAGCCCGCATACCAGGTGTCCGCAGCGTCCCGCACCGCGCCGATATAGGACGTGGCGGTGAAGGCCGCGCTGACCGTGGTGGCATTGAATGCCGGCACCGCCGCTTCGTTGGCGCCGTTGATGAAGGTTCCGGTCAGGGTCGAGACATGCGCGGAGCTGTTATTGGTGCCCGCATCGAAGAACACCTGGGTCGCTGCCGCATTCACATCGCTATCGTTGCGGAACGGCGTGCCGCAAGCCAGCCGCACCGAATTGAAGGTCGCAGAGGTGGAGGCTGCATCGATATCCACGCAAGCCACTGCCGTTCCGGCGGCAACCACGATGCCGTTGGAGAGGTTGAACCCGGTGCTGGAGTTGAAGGTAAGCGGATCGCCCGCGCCGGCAACCGCGCGGCTGACAAAGGTGAAGTTGCTGATCTTCGGGGCCGAACGCGGCGCCGTACCGGCGCTGGATGCCTCGATGATGCGGTCACCGCCGCCGGGGCGTTGCACGACAATGACAAACTGCATCGTGCCGTTGAAGCCGACATCGGTATCCAGGCTGTCGTCATCATTGCCGGTAAGGACCAGATGCTTGGCATGGACGGTGCCGCCGAACCATTCGATGCCGTCATCCGAACTGTTGTGGACCTGGACATAGTCCACCACCGTGCCGGTGCCGACGCCGGCCAGGGTGATGCCGTTCAACTCCTGG
>JBBSKJ010000062.1:0-9675 GCA_038256475.1 Micropepsales bacterium
AGCCAGCGCCCGGTGAAAGGCGCCCGCGGGGATTATCGCGTGACCATGCGCCATGGTGTCAGCAAGCTGCATAGCGGGCAGCGCCACACGCTTGGCATCATCTTCCACGACGCCAATTAGCGATCCTGATACGCGCGGTCGTCCACGGGCGCTCCTGGCAATTCACGGTCCAGCGCCTGGCGATAGGCGAGGCAGCCTCGCAGGAATTTCGGCCAGGGCGGCACCGCGATATCCGGCGGGATGGGCTCGGGCAGAAGGCCCCAAAGCTGCGGATGATGCCAGCACAGCTTTTGGCCGGAACTGTCGCGATGGTCGCGAATGCCGGCGCGCAGGCGCAGAACCTCCTGCACCAGCACCGCGTGCGTCATCTGCGGAACATCTTCGTCCATTCTTACCAAACGGACGAAGCGCCGACCCGTTGCTTATTTACCCGTGATGTCTATCGGCGCCGGATCGTTGGGCGACAGCCATTTGTAGACCACACCCGCAATCGCCGCGCCCACGATGGGCGCCAGCCAGAACAGCCATAGCTGCTCGATCGCCCAACTGCCCTGGAAGATGGCAGGGCCCGTGCTGCGCGCCGGGTTGACCGAAGTGTTGGTCACCGGGATCGAGATCAGATGGATCAAGGTGAGGCACAGGCCGATGGAGATCGGCGCGAAGCCGGCCGGCGCGCGGCCATGGGTCGAGCCCAGGATCACGAACAGGAAGACAAAGGTCAGCACCACTTCACAGACCAGCGCTGCGGCCAGGCCATAGCCGCCGGGCGAATGTTCGCCAAAACCGTTGCTGGCAAAACCCGCGCCGACATCGAAGGCGGGGCCGCCGCTGGCGATCACATACAGAAGGGCCGCGCCGAACAACCCGCCCGCGACCTGCGCCCCGACATAGCCGGGCAGATCGCTTGCGGAAAATCGTCCGCCCGCCCACAGGCCCACCGACACCGCCGGATTGAGATGACAGCCCGAGATATGGCCGATGGCAAAGGCCATGGTTAGCACCGTCAGGCCGAAGGCCAGCGACACGCCGACAAAACCGATCCCCAGCTCGGGATAGGCGGCGGCCAGCACCGCCGCGCCGCATCCGCCCAGCACCAGCCAGGCCGTTCCGATGAATTCCGCAACCAGCTTACGCATCATGGTCAGCCCCCTTATTGAGTCGCTTTGTTGTTCGGGCCAAAGCCTAGGCCGGTGGCGGGCCGCTGTCATGGCCTTGCCCCATTTGGCGGCTAAGGCCATCCACAAGAAGGCCGAAGGAGAATCCCCATGGAAGTCCAAGAGCTTCACCGCGGCCGGCTGATCGATCACGTCCAGCTTGTGGTCAAGGACATCGATGCCAGCCGGCGCTTTTATGATGCGATCTTCGCGGTGCTGGGCGTTCCCCTGGGCGGGACCATCGGCAATTCCTTCTGGTATGACGAATTGTTCGTCTCGCCCATCGGCGGCCCGGAAACCCAAGGGGCGCTGACGGGGCGCGTGCATCTGGCGTTCCAGGCCAGAGACCAGGCGATGGTGGAAAAATTCCACATGGCGGGCCTTGCCCATGGCGGCGGCGACAATGGCGCGCCGGGAACACGCCCCTATCATCCGGGCTATTACGCCGCCTTCCTGACCGATCCCGATGGCAACAATATCGAGGCGGTCTATCATGGCGAGGCCAGCCGCAGCGCGCCTTCCGTGAAAATCACCTTCTGAAGGAAATTTCTTTCATGATGTCCCGCCGGCGCTTTGCCGCCACGCTCTTGGCCGGTGCGGCCCTGCCCGCGCCCGCCTTTGGCCGGAATGTCGATGCGCTGCGCCGCACGGCGCGCGGGCTGAGCCAGCTTCACGCCATCATGGTCCAGCGCGGCAATGACGTGATCGTCGCGGAGGCGCCGCGCGGCGGCGGGCTGGACCGCGTCGCCAACATAAAATCCTGTTCCAAGAGCGTTGTGGGCTTGATCCTCGGCACGGCAATCGCGCGCGGCGAGATCAAGCGCGTCACCGACAGCCTCGGCACCGTCGCGCCAAAACTGATGCCGGCCAATGCGACGCCCGGCGTGGCGGCGATCACCATGGAAGACCTGGTGACCTTGCGCGGCGGGCTGGCAAGCACCTCGGGTTCCAATTACGGCAGCTGGGTGCAATCGCCCAACTGGGTGGCCCATGCGCTGCGCCGCCCGATGCTGGATACGCCCGGCGGCCGCATGATCTATTCCACCGGCGCGACCCATGTACTGGGCGCGGCCATCAGCACTGCCACCGGCAAGACGCTTTTGACGCTGGCGCGCGAAAGACTGGGCGGCCCGCTGGGCTTCGATGTGCCGGGCTGGCGGCGCGATCCGCAGGGGTTTTATTTCGGCGGCAATGAAATGACGCTGACGCCGCGCGCCATGCTGCGCATCGCGGTGATGATGCGCGATCGCGGACGCTTTGGCGGGGCGCAGGTGATTTCGCAGGCCTGGATCGATGCCTCGCTGGCGCGCCGGACCATGTCGCCCTATTCGGGATTGGGATACGGCTATGGCTGGTTTCTCAGCGACACCGGCTTTGCCATCGCGCGCGGCTATGGCGGCCAGATCATCGCCGCCAACCCTTCGCGCGGTCTGGCGGTGGCGATCACCTCCGACCCGGGCCAGCCGGCGCGTTCGGGTGGCTACTTCGGCGACCTGATGGCGCTGCTGGATGGGCCGGTGCTGGCGCTGGCGTAATCAGCCCGGCCCGGACTGCAGCATCGCGCGGGCGTGATCGCGCCACCGGCTGGCCAACCCATCCATCGCCGCCATGCGCGCCAGTTCCGCGTGGCCGACCCTGCCGTGGTAGATGATCTCAATCAGGCGGGTGAAGGCGAAGTCGGGATGCGGGCGGTCCTGCAACGTCACCGCGTCGCCGGGCGCAAGCGTGCCGGGCCGCAAGACGCGGTAATACCAGCCGCTACGTCCGCTTTTCACAAAGGCCTTGGGCAAGCGGTTATCTTCGAACCGCAACGCCATCTTGAAACAGGGCTGGCGCGGCTGACACACCTGGAGCAGCGAAGTGCCGATGGCATGGACATCGCCGACACAGATGCCGCCTTCGTCCAGGCCCGCGATGGTGAGGTTCTCGCCCATCGCACCCTCGATCATGCGGGCCGTGTGCCGCGGCTGTTCGGCCCGCCACAGCGCATAATGCGATCCGGCATAGCCATAGACCGCCTTTTCCGGGCCGCCATGCACCGTGAGATCAGCCTGCTGGTCGCCATCCAGCCCCAGCGGGGTCACCACGACCGGGCCCTCCACCACATGCTTCACGAAACCGCTGAGCACACCCTCCGGCCCCAGCGGCGCGGCCCGACCCGTGCGGACAGAAGAAAGAATGGCAGACATGGTGCTCCCCGGCTTGACCTGATGGTGCACCGAGCCACCATGCTCGTCCAGCAGCTGGACGGCTTGGCCGGAGAGGCTGGGATATTCCTCCACTATGCCCGAGCGGCGCAGCCTGAGCAGCACCGCTTATCCGGACGCGGACTGGCGATGGCCATCACTTCCCACCCTGCCGGCGCGTTCGGGTGGTTACTTTGGCTACCTGATGGCGCTGCTGGATGGGCCGGTGTTGGCGTTGGCCTAGAGACGCGCAAGCTGCCATCCGATGCGCAAATAGCTACTCCCATTTGTACCAAAATGAGGAAACTGCAACTACGGTTTCGCCGAATTTCTGTACAAAAAAGCAAAAGCCATTACTAAGATGGCCTGCCCTGCTTCATTGAGTATTCCGGCCAGGAGAAACTTCGTGGACGATATGCCAAGGCATCAGTGCCTGATTTATAGCGGCGCGCGCACCAAGCAGCTTGCTCACCTCGCGGCAACCATTCTCGCCCACCTTCACGCCAACTACCGCTGCCTCTATGTACACACCCCGGCGATGGTCGAGGGCATACGATCCTATCTCACCGCGTCAGGGATGAACGTTTCCGATGAAGTCTTCCGAAAGCGGCTGGTGCTGGTTTCCGACCAAAGCCATCTGTGCGACGGCGTTTTTGACCCCCAACGCATGATTGCGATGCTTGAAACAGCCTGTAACAGCGCAGTGGCGGATGGCCATGCCGGGCTTTGGGCCTCGGGCGACATGGGATGGGAGTTCGGACCCAACAGGGATTTCTCGAAGCTGCTGGAATATGAGCGCGCGCTTGAAGCCCTGTTTGAAACGCAACCCAAGCTTCGCGGCGTCTGCCAGTACCATGTGGATATGCTGCCAGCGGAGGCGGCGGACGTGGCGGCCATAACCCACCCCGCGCTTTACGTGAACGAGACGCTCTCAAAGATCAATCCGCGGTACAAAGCCCCTTGAGACGCGATGGGCCGCGCCATATGGATTGGTCAGCTAGCTATGTTTCAGGAAATCAGGCGGGCAACAGGTCGATGGCTATCGCCTTGACCTCATACTGGCTCGCCAGCCGATTCAGGGTTTTGTAAAGCTGCGGGTCTCCACTTGCTGTTGCCAACCGGCGGCAACGTGCAGCCTGGACACGCAAGTCGCCGGCCTGTTCCTTTTCGGTGATGTCGATCAGTAAGTTCACTGCCCCCTGAAACTCGCCGTCCTGCGAAAATAGCGGCGTCGGAAATGGCATGAATTGCACACGCGTGCCGTCCGGGCGTTCCGCATAGGCGGTGACGCCGCGAATTTTTTCACGGCTTCGAACCGCAGCCGCCATGGGGCACTGATCGTGCGGCAGGGCCTCGCCGGAGTCGGTGAACAGTTTCCAGGTCACACACCAGCGGTCTTTGCCGGCTTGCGGCTCGCGGCCCGAAAAGCCGATGCAGGCTTGGTTGAAATAGGTCACCACGCCTTCCGCGTCCGTCAGGTAGACCGGTGCCGGAAGTGCGTCCAATACCGTCGGCAGCGCATCCGGCTTTTTCAGGACGGCAAAAATGCCCTCCAGAAAATGTTCCGCACTCACGATCCGCTCAAGCATGTAAAGAGAACGTCCACTAGATGGAATGCGACTGGCGATTTGTGTGTATAGACTGATTTGTATGTATAGACAAAGCAGGCGTTGGGAACGAGTACGCCTATATTTCGGCTGGAACCGGGCTATTGCGGAACTTGAACGCATAGCGGATGCCATCGCTGGCGTGAGATATGTCCACGGTGCCTTTCAGATCGTGGCGAATGCAGGTATCGATCAGTTTGGAACCGAACCCTGAGCGCAGCTGGTCGTTCGGGAGCCCGACGCCATGCTCCTGCCAGACCAGCAAGACTTCTTCGCCGTCCGGCCCGCGCACGGCGGATGCCTGAAGCAGAATATAGCCGTCTGATTTCAGCGCGCCATACTTGATCGCATTGGTGGTCAGCTCATGCAGGATCATGCTGATGGTCAGGACGGCCTTGGCGGGAAACAGAATATCTCCGCCTTCCAGCTTCAGCTGGTCGTCCACCGAAGACAAATGTGGCTCGATCACCCCGGCCGCAAGCGATCCCAGTGTTGCGGCCTGCCAGTTCTTCTCCGTCAGAAGGCCGTAAGCACGCGACATCGACGAAAGACGGCCCAGATACTCTTTGAGAAATACATCCACCGAGAGGGCGGATTTGGCGGTCTGGGTCGCCATTCCCATCACCACGGCGAGCATGTTTTTCGAGCGATGCTCAAGCTCTCCCAGAAGCAGGCCCTGGCGATGCTCGGCATTTCGTCTTTCCGAGATATCCCGGACAAAGCCCAGGAACAGCTTTCCCTCATCCTGGAGCACCGGTGTTATGGAAAGCTCGATGGGAAATTCCTCCCCATTCTTGCGCATCGCCGTAATCTCGATGCGGCGGCGCAGAACGGGGCCTTCCCCGGTTTGCAGATAGCGGGCCAGGCCCGCACGGTGCGGGCCCTGATATTGCGGCGGGATAATCAGGGCGGCCATGTCGGCGCCCACAGCCTCGTCTTCTGTCCAGCCGAACGTCGCTTCCGCCTGGCCGTTCCAGGCCGCAACGGTGCCGTCACTGCGCATGACGATGCCAGCATCGAGCGCGGTCTCCAGGATGAGCTTGATCATGGGGTTGGGCAAAATCGGCTCGCAAAATGCGTAAAAAACAGGCTTGCCTCAAGCGGCGCAGCCTCTTTAACAGCCTTCGGTTCCTTCGATCAAATCCGAAGTGTGCGATATGATACCGTTGCAACGTCGCGTTGTACCGAGATGCAGCTCAGGTGTGAACCGTCCAAATGCCGGTAAAGTACAAAAGGAAGACGGCAATCAAAGCTATCGCCAGGATACCAGTGGCAACTTTCTCGGATCGCGCTAACATCCTTCTGTGCTCAGTGGCGGTGCGGCAGCACGCCGACACCTTTAAGCAAACCGACCATATCCATTGAGACGGCGTGGTAATCACCGGGGCGCTCCAGTTCCATGCCCTTGCGCCATCTGTCGGCGTCTTCATCGGTCCAGTCTTTCGGAAATTGCACACTGGTGCCGTCTTCCAGAATGACAGGTTCCCTGTTGGTGGAACTGTCGCTGAAGAAATCGATATAGCCCTGACGATCGGCGGGCAGATACGGAAAGTGAAGCCTGTGCTGCTGACTCATGGCCATACCTCTTGCGCTTTTCGACTCAACAAGCGGGAGAGGGACACGTTCCTTGCCTAGGCCACGCTTTTGGGCAGGCCACTACTGGTGGTGCATCGCGGGGTTATTGCGGTAGAGACCTGCCAGGTCGTCTTAGAGCAGCCCGATGGGATCGGACACGGTAGGCTTGCGGCGTTTTTTCGTCCGTTCTTCGCGTGTCATCGTCCAGCGCGCGCCCTCGACCGTCTTCAGACAAGCTTTGACGCGTTCGAGCGATGCGTCTTCCTCGCCCAGCCAGATCGCCCAGTCCTCCTGCGACAGCACTGCGGGCATGCGGTCGGTCGGCAGTGTGGCGATCAGCGGATTGGCCGCCACCGTCACCATGCAGGCCGCCAGCATCGGCGCGGGCATGTCGGCGGACTGGAAACGCCGCCAAACCATAGCGATACCGACAGGCGCGTCGGGCGTGATGGTGTGCTGGAGGGTGGGGCCTTCGATGTCGGGGGCCTCATTAAAGGTCTTCACCAGCACGATGCCGCGCTGACCGTCGCAGAAGGCGTCGGCAAACGCCTGTGTGGTGTCGATGGTTTCGGCGCGGGCATGGATGGGCTGTGGTCTTTTCCAGTCCTTGGGATGCGGGAAGCCCCAGCGCATCGGCACCACGCGTCGCTGCTCGGCCACGATATCCAGCACGATCACGGGCACCGCATCCATCACCCGCAAGGTCAGGATGCGGTCGTCATCGCTATCCGGTGTCGCCCAGGCGAAATCCACCAGTTCGGTCCAGGAGAGTTTGGTGGTGAATTTTCCGCACATGGTGCGAATGTAGGAAGTTGCCGGGTTGGGGGCAATGTCGCGCGTGTATGAGACGGTTCATAAAACGTTACTGTAACGGCCCCAGAGACAGAAGCAGAAACAGAAGCAGAAGCAGATACAGAATCTTAGATTGCGCGCGCGAGGATTTTGTAGGACCAGTCAAACAAATGGCCACTTGCCCGAATCCGCCCGCAAAATTTGCCACCAGAAGCCTTCCCCAGCACGCACAAGCCCGCCTCGTGCGTCGCCCATGCCAGGGTAGCGCAGGGGTATTCAGCACGCGGAAATCGCATCTGAAAGGCCGCGCTCTCTTTTGAAGAGCGCGGCCCCGTTTCAGTTCGCGACCCGGCCGAAGCGGCCGCTGTTGAAGTCGGTGATGGCATGGCGGATCTCCGCGTCGCTGGTCATCACAAAGGGACCGTGGCCGACGACCGGCTCGTCGATCGGTTCACCGGTCAGAACCAGCAGCATGGCATCGCCGTCGGCGCGCACCGCCGCACCGGCGCCCGGCACGGAAAGACGCACGATGTCGGCCTCGCCCGCGCCCTGGCCATCCACCGTGACATGGCCGGTGAGCACAGCGACCAGCGCGGTATGGCCCTCGGGCAGATCGAGCGTGACATCGGCCCCGGCATCAAGCCGGACGTCCCACATGTTGATGGGCGTAAAGGTCGTGGCCGGACCCTGGACGCCGCCAAACGCGCCCGCGATGACGCGCGCCCTGCCGCCGGGGAAGGTGACCGCGGGAATCTGGGCGCTGGTGATCGCCTGGTATTTCGCGGGCGTCATCTTGTCTTTGGCGGGCAGGTTCACCCACAGCTGCACCATGCGGAACGGACCGCCGGCCTTGGAGAAGCCGGGCGAATGAAACTCCTCATGGATGATGCCGCCCGCGGCGGTCATCCATTGCACATCGCCCGGACCGATGGTGCCGCCGCCACCGCTGGAATCCCGGTGGCTGACCTCGCCGTCATAGACGATGGTCACGGTTTCGAAGCCGCGATGGGGATGCTGGCCGACACCGCGCGGCGCACCGGGATTGGGCCCGAAGACATGCGGCCCGGCATAGTCCAGCAGCAGGAACGGGCTGATCGCTTTTGTATCGCCGTGATAGCTGAACAGCGAGCGGACGGGGAATCCGTCGCCAACCCAATGGCCGACCTGAGGAGCGTGGATGATCTGTTCGACAGTCTTGGTCATGGCGTTCTCACAAAAGCGATCTGGGAAAGCCCGATCGCCGGGGCGTTGCTGATGCCCCAGAATATGTGAACGCCTGCTCCGTGCCGCAAGGCGGCCCTGCCATGCAGCTTTGCGCCCTCACCCATGGCGGCGGCGCATTACGGGGCGAGGTCTGCTGCCTCGTAGATCGGGCGGATTTCGATCTCGCTGGGGCCCGGCATGGGGTTGGGGCAGCGCTTCACCCAGGCCACTGCCTCGTCCAAGTCCTTGACCTCCCACAGCCAGAAGCCGGCGACCAGTTCATTGGGATTTGCGAACGGCCCGTCGGTCACCGTGCGGCCCGGCCCGTTGAACGCCACCCGCTTGCCTTGCGAAGAGGGCTTGAGGCCGTCGCCGGAGCGCAGGATGCCGGCCTTGGCCAGGTCGTCGTTGAACCGGCCCATTGCCTCCATCAGCGCCAGATTCTCGGGCGTGGGGACATAGCCCTTTTCGCTGTCCTGTGTCGCCTTCACCAAAATCATCACACGCATCGTCTGCCTCCTGTTGCTGTCACGGGAACGACGAACGGCGCCGCCCGGAACCGACATCGCCCAGGCCATTTTTTGCAGGCCACCGCGCCGGAACTTCAGGTGCGGCGCGCCGTTCCCTATTCTTGCCGCCGGCGGTTGGCCGGTCCACACTGCGCAAAATTCGCCACTTTCATTTTAACGCCCCGCACACATAGAAAGGTCGGCGGCCACGCGCCGCTGAATTGACCCGATGCTTTTGGAATGGATGGCCGATCCCGCCGTTTGGGCAGGGCTCTCAACCCTGATCCTGCTCGAAATCGTTCTGGGCATCGACAATCTCGTCTTCATCGCCATCCTGGCCGACAAGCTGCCGCCGCATCAGCGCGAAAAGGCGCGCCTGATCGGCCTGTCGCTGGCGCTTTTCATGCGCCTGGGCCTTCTGGCCTCGATCGCCTGGATCGTGACGCTGACCCAGCCGCTGTTCACCATCCTCACATTCGATTTCTCGGGCCGCGACATCATCCTGATCCTGGGCGGCCTGTTCCTGCTGTTCAAGGGAACGATGGAGCTGCACGAGCGGCTGGAAGGCGCGATGGGCCACAAGGAGGGCAAAGTCGTCCATGCCGTCTTCTGGCAGGTCATCGTCCAGATCGTCGTGCTCGACGCCGTC
>JBBSKJ010000063.1:0-9670 GCA_038256475.1 Micropepsales bacterium
CATCGCCAATGCGCAGGTCTTCGGTGAAGTCCGAATTGGCCGCCCACAGGCGCAGGATTTCCGCGCCATTCTTTTCCGCGATCACTTTGGGCGCCAGCGTATTGCCGAGGCTCTTGGACATTTTGCGGCCGTCCTTGTCGAGGACGAAGCCGTGAGTCAGCACGCCGCGATAGGGCGCATGGCCCGTTGTGCCGACGCTTTCCAGCAGAGAGGACTGGAACCAGCCACGATGCTGGTCGGAGCCTTCCAGATACAGGTCGGCGCGCTCGGCTTTGGGCCAGCTGGGGTCGATGGGATTTTCCACCACAAAGACGTGGGTTGAACCGGAATCGAACCAGACGTCCAGAATGTCGGTGACCTGTTCATAATCGTCGGGGTTGCGACCCTCCCCCAAAAAGCGCGATGGCGGCGAAGTGAACCAGGCATCGGCGCCTTCAGCCTCGAACGCCTGTTCGATGCGCTTGAAGACGGCCGGGTCGTTGAGCACCGTGCCGGACTTCTTGTCGACGAAGATGGCAAGTGGCACGCCCCAGGCGCGCTGGCGTGACAAGACCCAGTCGGGCCGCCCCTCGACCATCGAACCGATGCGGTTCTGGCCGCGCGGCGGATACCATTTGGTTTCGCCGATCGCCGTCATCGCCAGTTCGCGCAGCGTCTTGCCCTGATGAAACGGCTTGTCCATCGCCACGAACCATTGCGGCGTGGCGCGGAAGATCACCGGCGCCTTGGAGCGCCAGCTGTGCGGATAGGAATGGCGCAGCGTGCCCTTGGCCAGCAACTTGCCATGGGCGATCAGTTCCTTGATCACCGCGCCATTGGCGTCGCCATCCTTGCCTTCCGGCGTCAGGATGCGCTTGCCCGCGAAAACCGGCACATGCGGGGCATAGGAGCCGTCGGGCTGCACCAGGCTGAAGGCCTCGGGATTCTTCTTAGGATAGTCGCGGTCCGCGCCCACCATCAGTTCGAAATCGTCCTCGCCGTGACCGGGCGCATTGTGGACAAAGCCGGTGCCGGTATCGGCGGTGACGAAAGCGGCCGGCAGCACCGGCACTTCGAAATTGTACCCGACACTGCGCAGCGGATGCGCCGCGACCAGCGACTTGAGTTCATCGGCCGGCACGGTGCGCACGCGGCTCAGCATCATTTTGGCATGCTTGGCCACCTGCTCGGCCAGCGTGTCAGCCAGCAGCAAATGCTCGCTGGGCCGGGCCAGCGAACCGTCGCTGGCATCCGCAACCTCATAAAGGCCGTAGGAAATTTCCGGCGAGAAGGCGATGGCGCGGTTGCCCGGAATCGTCCAGGGCGGGGTGGTCCAGATCACGATGAAGGTGTGCGCCATTTCAGGCGACGACTTCACCAGCGGAAATTTGACATAGATCGTGGGCGACTGCTTCTCGTGATACTCAACCTCGGCATCGGCCAGCGCGGTCTTTTCCACCGGCGACCACATCACCGGCCGGAAACCGCGATACAGAAGGCCGTTCTCCACGAACTTCATGGCTTCGCGCGCGATCGCCGCCTCAGCCTTGAAGTTCATGGTGGTGTAGGGATTGGCGAAGTCGCCGATCTGGCCCAGGCGCTGGATCTGTTCGCGCTGCACATTCAGCCAGTGGCCGGCGAATTTGCGGCATTCGCGGCGCAGCTCGTCCTTGGGGATTTCGTCCTTGTTGCGGCCCTGGGCGCGGAAGGCCTCTTCCACCTTCCATTCAATCGGCAATCCGTGGCAGTCCCAGCCCGGAACGTAAGGCGCGTCCTTGCCCAGCATCCCCTGGGAGCGGACCACAAAGTCCTTCAGGATGTGGTTCAGGCCGGTGCCGGAATGGATGTCGCCGTTCGCATAGATCGGGCCGTCATGCAGCACGAACATCGGGCGGCCCTTGGCGCGCGCCCGGAGCTTTCCATACAGGTCCATTTGGGCCCAGCGCGCCAGCCATTTGGGCTCGGCTTCAGGCAAGCCCGCTTTCATGGGGAAATCGGTGGCGGGCAGGAACAGAGTCGCCCGGTAATCGGGGGATTCGGCGGGTTTTTCGGGCTTTTCGATGCTGTTTGTCATGGGGGTGACCGCTTCTAACAGGGGCCCCCGGAACCGTCCAGCTAGGGGGCCGCTAGGGCGTTTTGGCGAGGATTTCCCGTGCCTTGGCGGCATCCGCACCAATCTGGGCAATCAGCGCCTCCAGACTGGGGAATTTGGCTTCGGCCCTGATCCAGCGCACCAGCTCGACCGAGAGATACTTGCCGTAGAGATCGCCGTCGAAATCGAACAGATGCGTTTCCATCAGTGGCACATTTACCTGATACATGGGCCGGATGCCGAAATTGGCGACGCCATCATGGCGCGACACCACCTTGTCATTGTCCAGGATGTTCACCCGCACCGCATAGACGCCAAAGGCCGGCGCCAGGCAGTGGCCCAGATGCATGTTGGCGGTGGGAAAGCCCATGGTGCGGCCCCGGGCATCGCCATGTTCGACGCGCGCCTCCACCGCCCACCAATGGCCCAGCAGCCGCGCCGCTTCCTCCGGCTTGGCATCTTTCAGAAGCTGGCGGATCAGGGTGGAGGAAATCTTCTCGTCGCCGGCAGCGGTGACGGTATCGAAGGCGGTGACGGTGAAACCTTCCATCTCGCCTATATAGGACAGCGCCGCCAGGTTTCCGGCGCGGCCCTTGCCGAATTCGAAGTCATGCCCCACCACCACGCCGCTGATGCTCAAGGCATCCAGCAAAATTGTCTGCACAAAATCCTGCGGGCTGCGGCTGGCCATCTCGGCGTCAAAATTGAGCGCGAACAGCGCATCCACGCCCAGATCGGCCAGCAGCCGCGCCTTGGCGCGCAGCGGCGTGAGGCGGAAAGATTGCGCATCCCCCTCCCCGCGCAATGCGCGAAAATACTCCTGCGGATGGGGCTCAAATGACAGCACTGCCAGCGGCGCCTTGCGCACCTCAGCCTGGAGCTTGGCTTCGGCGATCAGGGCGCGATGGCCGCGATGGACGCCATCGAAATTGCCGATCGCCACCACCGCACCACGCAGGCCAGCAGGTACATCGTCGAAATGGCGGAATATCCGCAATGCTATTCCTTTGCGTGGCGCCGGGGCGCCAGCACATGCGCCTCGGATTCCAGCACCAGCCGGTCATCCACCTTGCAGACACAATCCAGCACCACGGCGCGGCCGTTGATCTCGCGCACCGTGGCGGTGGTGGTCACGGTGTCGCCGATCCGCACCGGCGTCTTGAAGATGATGCTGGCCGACAGAAAGATCGAACCGTCGCCTGGAAGCCTGGTGCCGATCAAGGCCGATATATAGCCGATGGACAGTGCGCCATGCGCCACCCGACCGCGGAACACGGTCTTCTTGGCAAAGTCTTCGTCGAAATGCACCGGGTTCATGTCGCCGGTGGCTTCGCCGAACAGCTGGATGTCGCGCTCGGTGACGGTGCGCACCGTCTGGGCCGACATGCCGGGCTTGAGTTCATCGAGATAGACGCTGGTCATGGCATTACCATTTCAGGGCGCGGGTAACGGTGGCGGCATGCGCCCCGAAACGCGCGAAGAGGGCGGCGAGATGTTCGGGAGTATAAGGCGCGATATCCTCGCCATGAACCCCATCGGCGATGAATAGCACATCCAGCCCCGCGGCATTGGCGCCCCTGATGTCGGTCACCAGCCCGTCGCCCACCGCCAGCGGGCTCTTCGGGCTTTTTATGTCTGCTCGCTGACCGCTCGCGGTGGCAGCCGCCGCCAGGGCGGCGGCATAGATCGGCAGGTGAGGCTTGCCGTAATAGACCACCCCGCCGCCCAACGCTTCATAGGCCTGGGCCAGGGAGCCGGCGCAGTACAGCAGCCGGGGGCCGCGATGCACCACAAGGTCGGGATTGGCGCAGAGCATGACCAGCCCCCGCGCCTTCATCGCCGCCAGCACCTCGGCATAGTCGGCAACGGTTTCGGTCAGGTCGTCCACCAGCCCGATGCACAGAACCAGTTCGGCCTCCTCGATCCCGGTGCGGCGGATATCCAGCCCCTGGATCATCGGCAGGTCTCGGTCCGGACCTATATAATACAGTGACAGGGTTTTGACGGCGCTGCGGCGGGCCAGCTCGTCGCGGGCGGCCCCGCCCGAACTGACAATGGCGTCATAGCAGCCGGACGGCAGGCCATAGCTGGCGCACTGGGCTGCGACTTCTTCGGGCACGCGCGGGGCGTTGGTCAGCAGCACCACCGGTCCATGTTTTTCCTTGAAACGGAACAGCGCATCGGCGGCGGCGGGATGATGGCGCGCGCCGTCATGCACCACGCCCCAGACATCACAGATCAGGGCGTCATGGCCGGAGGCTATTTCGGAAAGACCGGAAATCAGGCGGGGTAAAGACATGACAGCCAAGCGGTATGCCGCCCTGCCCGCCGGGTCAATGCGGCATCGCGGTGCTCAGCCGGCTTCTTGCCCCGCGGGCGTTAGCCCGCTTTTTTGCCCTGCGGGCGTTAGCCCGCTTTTCTGAAAGGAATAATCGCGGCGGGTTCCAGCGCGCTGATGGGCTTGAGCGAATCCTCGCGCACCGCGCGCGGCTCGCCGAACAGATAGCCCTGGGCATAGTCCACGGCATAGTCCAGCAGCTGCACCACGGTCTTTTCGTCTTCCACGCGCTCGGCGATCAGGTTGAGGCCATGGCGGGTGAGCAGCTTCTTGAAGTCTTCGGCGGCGACATAGGCGCCCGCGCCGGTCATGCCGCGCGTCAGGGTGGAGGAACGCACTTTGAGATGACGGAAGCCGATGGCTTTGAGGCGCAGGAAGTCCAGCTTCAGGGTTTCGACATGGTCCATGCTGAGCGCAAAGCCCATGGTAGCCAGCGAGGTGAGATTCTTCTCGCCTTCGATGCCGGCCTTCAGCACCGCGTTCTGGTCGAATTCGAAAATGATCTGCCCGGCCAGGTCGCGGTTGGCCTGCATATAGTCCAGGAACTGCGGGAAGAATTCGGTGTCCGCCAGCGTCTCGCCGGAAATGTTGCAGAAGATGCCGATGTCGCGGCTCTTCTGGGTCAGGCGACGCACGATCTGCACGCAGCGGAACAGCAGCAGATTGTCCACCACGCTCATCAACCCGGCCTGGCCCGCCACCTGAATATACTGGGCCGGCATGATGACGTCGCCATTTTCGGCGCGCAGGCGCGACAGCGCCTCGTAATAGCGCAGCTTGCGCTGCGGCAGGCTGACGATTGGTTGCAAGTACAGATCGACGCGGTTTTCTTCCAGGCTGGAGCGGATGGTCTCGAGCAGCTCGCCCTTCTCGCCCAAGGTGTTGAGATAGGCGCCTGCCGGGCCGCGCTGCGCTTTTTGCGCGGGCGCGGGAACGGCGGCGGCGGTGCGCGAAATCTTGCCGGCGAAGTCGCGCATCAGACTTTCCAGCACCTTGAGTTCGGCGACGATCTTCTTGCTCTGGCTGCTGGTGCGTTCCTCGATCAGCCCGCCCAGATCGCCCAGCCGCGAACGGGTCTCGTGCAGGGCGGTCTCGAATTCCAGGTGGCTCTTGCGCAAATGCGCCAGTTCACGCGCGACGGCGCGCTTGTCGCGGCGGCGCGAAAAGCCCGCCACGACCTGCTGCACGGCGATAAAGCCCACGATCCCCGACAGGATGGCCACCGGCCAGCCGGTGAACAGCGCCAGCGCCGCCGCCAGCGTGGCGCAGGCGAAGAACACGCTGAGGGACAAGAGGGCCTTGGTAACGGAGGAGATGCGGTCGGTCATGACGGCGATTGTCGCCGCCAGCCGTTTCCAATTCCTTAACCATAAAAATCCGGCGGGGCCCCTGAACCTTTGAAAGGGCGCCCGCCGGTTAAGAAGACGTTAATTGCTGGCGATGCGCACCACCACGCGGCGGTTCTTGGCCTCGTCCACCGAATCAGGGGTCGGCACCGCCAGTTCGGTTTCGCCAAAACCCTGCGGCTTGATGCGGGCCGCATCGACGCCATTGCTCGCCAGCCCGCTGGCCACGGCCTGGGCGCGCGCTTCGGAAAGCTTCTGGTTGTACGCCTTGCGCCCGGTGGTGTCGGCATAGCCATTCACTTCGATCGGCGCGGCGCCGCGGCGCTTGGCGGCCCCGGCTATGGCTTCCAGAATCTTGTGCCCGGCGGGCAGCACTTCGGCCGAGTCGGTGGCGAAGAGAAGATGGTTGGGCACCGCATATTCAATGCGGTCGGCGTCGCGGGTCGAGACATAGGGCGCGATGTCGGGGGCGGCGGCAATTTTGGTCTGGTTGGCGGAGCAGGCAGACAGGAGTGCCGCGCCGAGCAGCGCAGGAACAAGCGTTCGATACATCGTCATCTCCTCAAGAACGCGCCCGAGCCCGTATCCATGAGGGCGGCCAAAAATGGCGAATTGCGGGCCGGAACTTGCTGAATCTAAGGGCCTCATTCATGGTCTCGCCGCGAGGCCAAACGAAAGCCCCCGGTTTTGCGACCGGGGCCCTCATCTACGCTCCACTCAAAGCCTAGTTGTTGCGATCGCGCCGTCCGCGCCCGCCACCATCGCCGCGGCCACCACCGCCGCCGCGATTACCCCAGGTGCGCCCGCCTGAAGGTGCAGCCTGGACCTGTGGTGCGACCTGCTGCTGTGCCGACGGGCGCTGACGCCCACCGCCACCGAAGGACCGCTGGGGTGCAGCCTGCGCCTGGTCGAAGTTGCGCTGACGACCGCCGAACGAACGCTGCTGCTGCTGTTGCGGAACAGTGAAGGTCTGCAGGGTCTGCTGCTGGGGCTGGGCACTGCGCTGACGGTAGCCGCCGCCGCCCTGACCAAATTCCTGATTAAATCCCTGGCGATTGCTCCATTGCGAGCGCACGTCATTGTTGCCGCGGAAACGCTGTCCGCTGCTGCTGGGCGAAAAGCTGCTGCGGCCACTGAAGCTACGCTGCTGGCCGAAGCTGCGCTGCTGGCCGAAGCTGCGCTGGCGATAGCTGTTGTTGCCGCGATAGGCGCTGCGATTGTTGAAGCCCGAACGGAAAGCGCGGTTCTGGCGATACCAGTCGCGGCCCATCGCACGGCGGAAGTTGCCGCCGCGATATTGCGAGCTGCGCCAGCCGCCATGGATCCAGAACTGCCGCCCGCCACCCCAGTCGCGATAATAGAGCGGCCCCGCCAGCCAGGCATTGTCGTAATAGACCTGGCCGTCATAGATCGGCAGGTCATAGTAATCTTCCGGGCAGCCATACGCGTCGCAATAGCCATAGGCTTCGTCGCCATATTCGCCATACGCGCCGTAAGCATTGTTGGCATACTGGTCATAACCGGGGTCGTAACCCTGGTCGTAATAGTCGCCCTCATAGCCCTGATCGCCATAGGCATAAGGATCGTAGGGCTGTGCGCTGGCTGGCACCGCGGCGAACGCGCCGGTCACACCGAAGGCGAAGATCGCCGCTTTGGTAAATTTCTTCATGACGTTTCACTCCGCTGAGCCCGCCGATCCAAGGGCTACGCGCGATGAGTCGCGCTTGATGATTAAAATGACGCCGGCGCGCTGAACCCAGTCTGAACGGATTGCGGCCAAGTTCCACAGGCCCGCCTCGCCTTCGACGCGCAGGCGCATGAAGGGGGAGGTGATTTCAGCGCGCGAGGCGAAGCCGAGTGGTGAGGCTGGCGGCCAAGCCAGCCGAACGAAATCGAAGGGGTTCAAGCGCAAACAAAAACGGCGCCGGAGTGATCCGGCGCCGTTTTGAAGTCATGTCACTATGCGCTTACCAGCGGCGTCCGCCACGATAGCCGCCGCGGTATCCGCGATAGCCACCACGGTATCCGCGATAGCCGTAGTTGCTGCGATAGTAGCCGCCACGATAGCCATAGCCATAACGCGGGGCGTAATAGGCGCGGGGGTAATAGCGGCGCGGCGGCGCGTAATAGTAGGGGTCGTAATACGGATAGCCGTAATAGCCCGCGTAACCGTAACGCGGTGCGTAGCCACCGTAATAACCCGGATAGCCGAAGTTCAGGCCAACCGAGACCTGCGCCGCGGCGGGGGTGCTGACGGCGACGCTGCCCACGGTACCGACGCCGGCCAGCATCAGCGCTCCGAAGACGAATTTCGCAAATTTGTTCATCTGGTCACTCCATTTGATCCTTGCAGTGCTTCCCTCCTGCTGGTGCCGATTTTGGGAAGTACTGGCTGAACCTCAGATGAACAACGTTAAGCCAGCTTTCGCGTTGCGGCGATGGGCCCAAATACCGCGAAAATACCCCGCTGATGAACGGCTGCTGGGAACATTGGGAACTCCGGTGGCCTTGACCGGCGGCTCCAGCCTTCCTAAATACCCGCTGCGGCTCTTGGCACTCAACGAGTGTGAGTGCTGCGTATCGTAAAAAACCCAATAAATTCAGATTCTTAAGAAAGAGGAACCTCATGAAATTCCGTCCGCTTGGCGACCGCGTCGTGGTCCGCCGCATCAAGGAAGATCAGAAGACCGCTGGCGGCATCATCATTCCCGACACCGTCGCGGAGAAGCCCCAGGAAGGCGAAATCATCTCGGTCGGCCCCGGCGCGATCGACGAAAAGACCGGCAAGCGCACCCCGCTGGAAGTGAAGGCCGGCGACTATGTGCTGTTCGGCAAGTGGTCGGGCACCGAGGTCAAGCTTGATGGCGAGGAGCTCCTGATCATGAAGGAGAGCGACGTCATGGGCGTGCTCGAAGGCAAGAAGGCCAAGAAGTAACCGCCTCGCCTACCGACCCAACAAATCCAAGAAACAGAATTCAGGAGATTTAAGATATGGCTGCCAAGGACGTGAAATTCGGCGCCGACGCCCGCGAGAAGATGCTTCGCGGCATCGACATCCTCGCCGACGCCGTGCAGGTGACGCTGGGCCCCAAGGGCCGCAACGTCGTGATCGACAAGTCGTTCGGTGCCCCGCGCACCACCAAGGACGGCGTGACGGTCGCCAAGGAAATCGAACTGGCCGACAAGTTCGAGAACATGGGCGCCCAGATGGTGCGCGAAGTCGCCAGCAAGACCAATGACATTGCCGGCGACGGCACCACCACCGCCACGGTCCTGGCCCGCGCCATCGTGCGCGAAGGTTCCAAGTCGGTTGCGGCCGGTATGAACCCGATGGACCTGAAGCGCGGCATCGACCAGGCGGTGGAAGCCGTCGTGGCCGATCTCAAGAAGCGCTCCAAGAAGGTCAAGTCGAACGACGAAATCGGTCAGGTCGGCACGATCTCGGCGAATGGCGACAAGGAAGTCGGCGACATGATCGCCAAGGCGATGGCCAAAGTCGGCAATGAAGGCGTCATCACCGTTGAAGAAGCCAAGGGCCTCGTCACCGAGCTGGACGTCGTCGAAGGCATGCAGTTCGACCGCGGCTATATCTCGCCCTACTTCATCACCAACCCCGACAAGATGGTCGCCGAGTTGAACGACTGCCTGATCCTGATCCACGAAAAGAAGCTCACCAGCCTGCAGCCGATGCTGCCGGTGCTGGAAGCCGTGGTGCAGTCGGGCCGTCCGCTGCTGATCATTGCCGAGGAAATCGAAGGCGAAGCCCTGGCCACCCTGGTGGTCAACAAGCTGCGCGGCGGGTTGAAGGTTGCCGCCGTCAAGGCTCCGGGCTTCGGCGACCGCCGCAAGGCTCTCCTCGAAGACATCGCCATCCTCACCGGTGGTCGTTGCATCACCGAAGACCTCGGCATCAAG
>JBBSKJ010000064.1:0-9551 GCA_038256475.1 Micropepsales bacterium
CCGAGCCGTCGAGCTTGCCCTTAAGCTGCGGCAGCACCTCGCCGACAGCGCGGGCGGCACCGGTGGTCGTCGGGATCATCGACATGCCGGCGGCGCGGGCGCGGCGCGGATCGTCGTGAATCTGGTCGAGGATCTTCTGGTCGTTGGTGTAGCTGTGGATGGTGGTCATCATGCCGCGCTCAATGCCGACCGCGTCATACCCCACCTGGCCCACCGGCACCAGGCAGTGGGTGGTGCAGGAGGCGTTGGAAACGACCAGGTGATCCGCCGTCAGCTTGTCGTGATTGACGCCATAGACCACGGTCAGATCGGCGCCGTCGCAGGGCGCGCTGACCAGCACACGCTTGGCGCCGGCGGTCAGATGCGCGGCGGCCTTTTCCCTGGAGGTGAAGATGCCGGTGCATTCCAGGGCGATGTCGACGCCCAGTTCCTTGTGCGGCAGTTCGGCGGGGTTCTTGATGCAGGTCACTTTGATCTTGTGACCGGCGGCGATCATGTATTCGCCGTCCACGCTCACCTGGGCCGGGAAACGGCCATGCACGCTGTCATAGCGCAGCAGATGGGCGTTGGTGTCCACCGGCCCGAGATCGTTGACGGCCACGACTTCGATGTCGCGGCGGCCCGACTCCACGATCGCCCTGAGCACCAGACGGCCGATACGGCCGAAGCCGTTGATTGCAACCCGAAGCGCCATTTGAATCTCCCGAACTAAATCTTGAGCAGTTTCTTGGCCGCGGCCACCGCGGCGTCGGCGGTAATGCCGAACTTGTTGTAGACGTCCTTGTAGGGACCGCTGGCGCCGAAGCTGGTCATGCCGATGAAGGCGCCGCCCCCACTTCCATTATTGAAGTCGAGAAGCTCCGAACCAATATAGCGGTCCCAGCCTTCGCGTACGCCGGCTTCGATGGCGACCTTCACGGTGCCAGGGCCCAGGGTCTTGCGGCGATAGTCTTCGCTCTGTTCCTCGAACAGCGCCCAGCAGGGCATGGAGACGACGCGGGCGCCGATGCCTTCAGCCTTCAGCTTGCCCGCGGCTTCGACCGCCAGGCTGACTTCGGTGCCGGTGGCCAGGAAGGTGACCTTGGCATTGGCGTCGCCCACCAGTTCGTACGCGCCCCTGGCCGACACGTTCTCGGCGGTATGCGTCTCGCGCAGCGTCGGCACATCCTGTCGCGAAAAGGCGATCAGGCTGGGGCGGCGGTCGTTCTTGAGGGCCAGGTCCCAGCATTCGCACGTTTCGACGCCGTCGGCGGGGCGCATCACCAGCAAGGTAGGAATGGCGCGCAAGGCCGCCAGATGCTCGACCGGCTGATGGGTAGGACCGTCTTCGCCCACGCCGATGGAATCGTGGGTCATCACGAACACCACGCGGATGCCCATCAGGGCGGCGAGGCGGATGGAGGGGCGGCAGTAGTCAGAGAACACCATGAAGGTGCCGCCATAAGGAATGATGCCGCCATGCAGCGCCATGCCGTTCATCGCCGCGGCCATGCCATGCTCGCGAATGCCGTAATGGATGTAGCGGCCGGCGAACTTGCCCGGGCTGACGCCCTCGATATTCTTGGTCTTGGTGTTGTTGGACGGCGTCAGGTCGGCCGAGCCGCCGATGGTGGTCGCAAGTTCGGCGTTGATGACGTCCAGCGCCTTTTCCGACATCTTGCGCGTACCGGCGCTGGGCTTTTCCGCCGACAGTTTTTCTTTCAGCGCGACAAGGGCATTGCCGACCGCAGCGGGGATCACGCCGCTGATAGCCTCGTCGAAGTCCTTGGCGCGGCTGCTGGCGGATTTGCGCGCATTCCATTCGGCCCGTGCCTTGGCGCCGGCCTTGCCGATGGCGCGCCACTGATTCAGCACATCATCCGGCACGACAAAGGCCTCAAAGTCCCAACCCAGTTCCTTGCGCGCGCCCGCGACGATCTCGGCGCCCGGCGCATCGCTGTGCGCCTTCTGGGTGCCCGCCCGGCCCGGCATGCCGAAGCCGATGACGGTGCGGCAGGCGATCATCACCGGGCGGTCGGCTGTTTGCGCCTTGTCCAGTGCACGGGCAATGTCGCCAGCGTCATGGCCGTCGCAGTTGTCCACGATCCAGCCCGCCGCCTTGAACCGTTCTGCCTGGTCGGTGGAATCCGACAGCGAGATGGCGCCGTCGATGGTGATGTTGTTGTGGTCCCACAGCACGATCAGGTTGGAGAGTTTGAGATGCCCGGCCAGGCCGATGGCCTCGTGGCTGATGCCTTCCATCAGGTCGCCATCCGAGGCGATGACATAGGTCTTGTGGTTGACCAGATCATCGCCGAAGCGGGCGTTCAGCAGCCGCTCGGCCAGCGCCATGCCCACGGCATTGGCGATGCCCTGGCCCAGCGGGCCGGTGGTGGTCTCGATGCCGGGCAGGTCGCCATGTTCGGGATGGCCGGCGGTGGGGCTGCCGACTTTGCGGAAGTTCTTAAGGTCCTCAATGGTGACCTTGGGATAGCCGGCCAGCCACAGCAGGGAATAGAGCAGCATCGAGCCATGGCCTGCCGACAGCACGAAACGGTCGCGGTCGGCCCAGCCCGGTTCGGCGGCGTCGAATTTCAGGAAGCGGGAAAACAGGACCGTGGCGACATCGGCCATGCCCAGCGGCAAGCCGGGATGGCCCGACTTGGCGGTCTCCACGGCGTCCAGGGACAGAACCCGGATGGCGTTGGCAAGACGGCGGATTTGGGCTTGATCGGGCGCGGTCATGGGCGGTCTTTCAGCGCGAAAAGAGGGGTGCTTTACGAACGGGGGCCACCCCCGTCAAGGGTCGTAGCCATGCCCGCTGTGCGCAGCGGTTGACCCCATTTCCGAGCCCAGTGCCGCGGGTCCGAAATTCGCAATTTCTCGATATCGATAATTGGCGAATTTCGGACCCGGTACGGCACTGGATTCCATGACTTTTTTCGCGTCCCGATTCCGCAATCCGCCAAAAGCCCGATATAGCGACCTTGCGGATTGCGGAATCGGGACGCGAGGGCCTAAGGTCTTGCCGGAATTGAGCGAAGAGACCTGATGAGCCGGCTGAAATTGGCGGAAGTACGCTTCCGGGCCGCCCTGGAAAGCGTCGAAAATGCGGCAGGGACGGTGGGCGAGAATCTCGACCAGGCCGCAAAACTGCCTGAGCGTGTCGCTGAACTGGAAGCCGAACGCGAACGCCTTGTGGGACGCATCGCGGAACTGGAAGAAGAAATCTCCGCGCTTTCCGGTCTGACCGAAGAAGTGGAAGGCCGGCTGGATGGCGCCATTGGAGAAATCCGCGCCGCGCTGGCGAGGTAGGAGCGACCGCGAACCCGAAGCGGCGTAGCCGCAAAGGGCCTCGCGGCGCGACCAAAAAGGAGACTTGGATGCCGCTGGTCAATGTCATGGTGAACGGCCGCGCCTACACGATCGCGTGTGATGAGGGCGAGGAAGAGCATCTCAAGGGGCTTGCCGCCCAGGTCGACGCCAAGGCCCGCGAGGTGCTGAATTCCGTGGGCCAGGTGGGCGATGCCCGCATGATGCTGATGGCCGCGCTGCTGATTGCCGACGAACATCATGAAATGACCGGCAAGATTGCGGCGGGTTCCGCCAGGGAAGGCGAGAAGGAAAGCCTGCAATTGCGCGCGGAAGCAGCCGAAGGCGCTGCCGCTGACGTGCTGGAAAGCGCTGCAAAGCGCCTGGAAGACATTGCCGCAAGGCTTGCGCACGCCTAGGCCGGGATCTTTTGTGTCGTGGGTTCGTCGCGCGTGCTCACGTACTTTCGTACGCTCCGCGCGACGCTCCTGCCCACGCCCCAAAATCTCTCCGGCCCGGTGCTTCCATAAGGGTATGGTAAGGCTTACATTAGGCGCGGACGGTCACTGTCTCGCGCGTCAGGTTGCGATGCCCAGGGGCCTTAATTGTACTCATCGGGAGTTGTCCCTGACTGGAACCGTGGTTCCGGATACACGACGCCCACCTGCACTTGCAGGCCCATGAGATCCAATACCAACGGCGAGTATGGTACCGTCCACTTATTCCCGATTGTCATGGCCCGCGAATGCGGGCCACCCAGCTGACCCAATCCACACACCCAAGAGAGATCACCTTGCCGCGTCGGCGCATCTTTCACCTGGATGGCCCACACCTGGTGGGCCATGACATTGCAGGGTAAATCCGAACTTCGACGCGTCGCGCGCGATAAGCGCAAGGCGCTGGCGCATGCCGGGTTCGCGTCCGCGCTTGCGCGTCATGCCGAACAACTGCCGCTGGCCCACGGCATCATCATCGGCGGCTACCATGCCTTGCCCGACGAAGCCGATCCGCACCTGCTGCTGGAAAGGCTCGTCGGACTGGGTTGTCACATCGCTTTTCCGCGCGTGACGGCCAAAAATCAGCCGCTGGAATTTCATCGTGTGCCGGACGGCGAAATGCTGGCGCCCGGCACCTATGGCATTCAGGAGCCGCTGGAGCATTGGCCGCGGGTGGTCCCCGGCATGCTGCTGGTGCCGCTGCTGGCGTTTGACGCATCCGGCCATCGGCTTGGCTATGGCGGGGGTTTTTACGACCGCACCCTGGAAAAGCTCGATGTTCCGGCCATCGGCATCGGCTATGCGGGGCAGGAAGTCACCTCGCTTCCCCATGAGGCGCATGATAGGACCCTCGACATGATCCTTACAGAACAGGGCCTGCGGCGTTTTCGATGAACATTCTTTTTCTGGGCGACATTGTTGGCAAGCCGGGGCGCGATGCGGTGCATGCACAGCTGCCGCGGCTGCGTGACGCGCTGAAGCTCGATCTGGTGATCGCCAATGGCGAGAATGCGGCGGGCGGTTTCGGCCTGACCCGCAGCATTGCCGAGGAGTTCTTCGGCCTTGGTATTGATGTGATCTCCACCGGCAATCACTGGGCCGACCAGAAGGAAATCCTCACCTATATCGAAAGCGAGGACCGCATCCTGCGTCCCGCCAACTATCCCAAGGGGACGCCAGGTCGCGGCGCCAATCTGTATCAGACGCCGGCGGGCAGTGTGCTGGTGATCAATGTGATGGGCCGGGTGTTCATGGACGCGCTTGACGATCCCTTCGCCGCGGTGGACCGCGAATTGAACGCCTGCCCGCTGGCGGAAGGCGCCGACGCCATTGTGGTGGATATCCATGCCGAAGCGACCTCGGAAAAAATGGCGATGGGCCATTTCTGTGATGGCCGCGCCAGCCTGGTGGTGGGCACGCACAGCCATGTTCCCACCGCGGATGCGCAAATTTTCCCGGGCGGCACGGCGTTCCAGTGCGACGCCGGCGCCTGTGCCGATTACGACTCCGTGATCGGGATGGACAAGGGCGAGCCGGTGCAGCGCTTCACCCGCAAAATGTCCAGCCAGCGTTTTTCGCCAGCGACCGGCCCGGCCACGCTGTGCGGCGTGTTCGTGCAGACCGGCGCCAAGGGCCTGGCCACCCGCATCGATCCGGTGCGCCTGGGCGGGCGATTGCAACAAGCGGTCCCGGCGTTTTGACGGGGGCGCAGGCGTTCGCAGGCTGCCAACAGCCTGACAGGCCTTACGGAACCTTGGCTGCCATTGTGCGCCGACAGAGGTTTCGTCCTTAATGGGACGTGAAACAGGCGTTTGTGAACCGCGATGATAGATCCACCGAACATATTCGAGCTTTTTTCCCGGTCACTATTCGCGATCGGCGGCACTCCCGTCACGCTCAGCGGCCTGGTGATCGCGCTGGTGATCACGATTGTCTCCTATGCGGGCGCCCGCCTTGCGGTGGGACTGATCGCGCGCCTGCGCGGCCGCATGCCCGATGGCGGCGTGACGCTGTATATTCTCGAAAAATTCGCGGGCTACGGGATATTCCTGCTGGGCCTGATGTTCGCCCTGTCTTCGATAGGGCTGAATTTGAGCTCGCTGGCTGTTTTCGCGGGGGCCATTGGCATAGGCGTTGGCCTCGGCCTGCAGGGCGTCGTGAAGGAGTTTGTCTCGGGGCTGGTGCTGCTGTTCGACAGCATCATCAATGTGGGCGACTATATCGAACTGCCGGGCAGCGACGGACTGCGGGGGGTGGTGCACGCGATCGGCGCGCGGGCGACCCATATCCGCACCAATGACAATCTGGATATCTTTGTGCCCAATTCGCGCCTCATCGAGGAGCGCTTCATCAACTGGACACTTCAGGGTGAAACGAGCCGCATCCATATTCCATTTTCGGTCGCTTACGGTTCTGACAAGGCGAAGGTGCGGGACGTCGTATTGGCGGCGGCGCGCAGCATTGATGCGACCTTGCCGGACGATGGCGCCCGGCGTTCGCAGGTCTGGCTGGTCAGCTTCGGGGATTCGGCGCTCAATTTCGAGCTGGTGGTCTGGCCGTCCTTGTTGGCGGTGAAAAGGCCAGCCTCGATGGAAGCAGCTTATACCTGGGCGATTGACGATGCGTTGCGGGCGGCCGGGATTGAGATTCCCTTTCCGCAGCGTGATCTGCGATTGCGCAGTGTGCTGGGCCAGGAAGGCAGCGCCGGGCTCGAGGCGCTGGGGCTGGTTCAGCCCAGCGCCACCGTTTCCGCCGCCGCGCCGGGCGTCTCGCAAAATGATGCCGCGGGCGATCTGACCAATGCGGCCAATGACGGGTTGGAGCCGCCTTCGCGCCGCTGACCAAGCCACCCATGTTCGCGGCGGATTCTCTAATTTGCAGGGCTAAGGGCCGGATTGCGGGACCACGTCGAACGCGATGGTGGTGCGCCTGGCATCGTCGGTGAACGGCACCGTTCCATGCCACATGAAGGACGGAAACAGCACCAGCCGCCCCGGCACGGGCTGGATCATCCGGCGAATGGGATTGCAAAGACCGACATCAAAGCCGGGCTCGCCGAACTTGATCCAGCCCTGGCGGGTTTGCGTGTCTTTCGCCGCATCCGGCACGGCGACATAGTAGCAGGAGCTGATCCAGCCCTGGGGATGGACATGATTGACGTGAAAGCCCCGCGCCCTGAGCTGCGACGACCAGGAGCCGCGATACAGGAACGACCGCGCCCGACGTGAAACAAAGGGATGCGCATCTGTTCCTTCCAGGCCGGCAATATAGTCCTGCACGGCCTCGGCAATGCGGCGCTCCAGGCGATCGACCAGTTCATGCCCGACGCCGAAGATATGATCGGGAGTCTGGGTGCCGCCGCGCAGCGACTGGTTGAGATATTCGCGGGTGTCCGGATGCAGCCGGTCGAGATAGGCGGACAGTTCGGCATTGAAATCCGCCATGCTGGAAAAACCGTCCGGCGCTTTCAGATCGAAGGCGCGGATATAGCGGTCATAGCCGCTCAGGGCTTCGTCCCGCGTATCGTCCAGCATGCGCCAGGCCAGGCTCAGCCCCACCAGGCATGATTGGTCGTGGGGCGCCGTGCGCAGTCCGCGTTCGCACAGGGTCGCCGCCGTTCGCGGGTCGCGCTGCAGCAGCGCCACTTCGGCGGCTCGGGCAATGAGATGCGGATCGTCACCAGCGCGCTGCAACAGCAGCCCCAGGGCGGCCGCAGCCTCGTCATAGCGCTTCATCCCCCGCAGGCTTTCCACCGCGCCCAGCATGGCACTCACATTGCCGGGATCACGGGTGAGCGCTTCACCATAGGTGGCATAGGCTTCGGCGAAACGGCTTTCGTGATTGAGGAAATAGGCCTTGCCCATCAGCAGGTCCGGGGTGCGCGGGGCCAGGTCATAGGATTTGAGAAAATCATCCTTGCGGCCCAGGCGGTACAGCAGATCGTTGTAATAACGGTGTGCAGCGGGATCGCGCGGCTCGCGGGCGAGCGCCTTGCGATAAGTGATGATCGCGTCGTCGTAACGGCTGAGATTTTGCAGCGCTTCGGCGCGGTGTATGTCCAGCTCCGGAACGCTCGAATCCAGCCCATACGCCAGATCGTAATTCCCCAGCGCCTCTGCATCGCGGCGCTGGCGGCGCTGGGCCAGCCCCAGCAGGGTGTGAATGGCCGCTTTTGCGGGTGCCGGAGCCGGACATGCCAGCGCCTTGCGCAGCTCCGCCTCTGCTTCCACCGGCCGCTGAAGGTCTATCAACAATCCGCCCAGGGCGATCCAGGCGCCGACATGGTCCGGCTGCAGCGCGATCAGCGCCCGGCATTCCTCTTGCGCTTCTTCCAGGCGTCCCGCGCCGCGCAGCAGGTCCACCAGTTCATTGCGCGCGGCGATGGCGGTCGGATCGGCTGCGATGCGCGCGCGGCAGGCCGCAATGGCATCCTTGGGCGCCGATCCGTGCTGGCTCAAGGCGTCAATCCGCCCGCACGCTTTTGAAGAGCGGTGCCAAGAATAGTAATCGGCTTGACGGCCATCGCCTGCTCCAAAACGCGGATGGAGCAACATACTATAATATGGACGGATGCAAACTGCCGCCGGCGTGCCGCTATCGTCTAGGCCGCGACCGTATTGATGGCGAGATCGGCGCTGTGGGCTTCGCCATCCAGTGTGGCGGCGATGGCATGGACGGTGGCGGCGATGCGCACCGCAGCCTGGATCTGCGCGGCGGACAGGCCACCGTCGCGCAGGATCTTTTCATGGCTGTCGATGCAGACGCCGCAGCCATTGATGGCCGACACCGCCAGGCACCACAGTTCGAAGTCCACCTTGTCCACGCCGGGCTTGCCGATCACATTCATGCGCAGCCGCGCCGGAAGGGTCTTGTAATCCGGCGCCGAGGCCAGGTGGGTGAAGCGGTAGTAGATATTGTTCATCGCCATGATGCTGGCGGCGGCGCGGGCGGCGGTCAGCGCCTCGGGCGACAGCTTGGGCGCGAATGCGCTGAAGATGGCACTGGTGACGCTGCGCTCGCGCGAGGCCAGGGCGCAGGCGATGAAGGTGCCGGCGCGCTGCTGCTCGGTGAGCAGGGCTTCGCCCGCCAGCGAGGACAGGTTGAGCTTCAGGTCCTTGGCATATTCGGGCAGCGCGTCTTTCAGGGCTTCGATCGTCATGGGCTTTCTTTCAAAAAGGGCCCTCATCCCTTTTACAGGATGAGGGCTTAGTGTTCTTCGCCGCGTTTAGGGGAGCAGGCGAAGCATCATGGGAAAAGTTAAGCGGCCTTGATGACCTCTTCGCCCTTCTGCCAGTTGCAGGGGCACAGTTCGTCGGTCTGCAACGCGTCGAGCACGCGCAACACTTCGGCGGGATTGCGGCCCACGCTCATGTCGGTGACATAGACAAAGCGGATGATGCCTTCCGGATCGACCAGGAAGGTGGCGCGCTTGGCGACGCCCGCTTCCGCATCAAGGATGCCCAGCGCCTGGGAGAGGCGGCGGTTGGTGTCGGCCAGCATGGCGAAGGGCAGGGTCTTGAGGTCGGCATGGTTCTGCCGCCAGGCCAAGTGTACGAATTCGCTGTCGGTCGAGACGCCATAGATGACGGTGTCGCGGTCGGCGAAGTCACCCTTGAGCTTGCCGAAGCCGGCGATCTCGGTGGGGCAGACGAAGGTGAAGTCCTTGGGCCAGAAAAAGACCAGCGTCCACTTGCCCTTGTCGCTGGTGTGGTCGAAGGGCTGGAAAGCAGTCTTCGGGTCGGTCGAAACCACCCCGGTCACCGA
>JBBSKJ010000065.1:0-9372 GCA_038256475.1 Micropepsales bacterium
AATCCCAAATTCGCTTTCACCGGCCTTTTGCGAACCTTCCCCGAATGGCGCGGCTATGCCTTCATGGCCGCGATCATCAGCCTGCTGCTCGGCCTGTTGGTGCTGGGGCGCATGCCGCGTGTGCGCCAGACCGGCTATCTGATGATGGGCGGCATGGTGGTGCTGATTTCCACGGGTCTGCTGGCGCTGGTGGACGCCACGGCGCTGGAATATGTCGAACCGATAGACATCATTGCCATGGTCGCCATGTCGCCCCTGGTGCTCCTGGCTTGCGCCGTGATTTTGACGGAAAGTATCGAGCTGACCTCCAGTCTGTGGCGGGTGGACCGACGGGTGATGAAGCTGGGCATACCGGAAAAGTCGCCGCGGGTTTCCATCCATCTGCCGACCTATAACGAGCCGCCGCAGATGGTGATCGAGACGCTGAACGCGCTCGCCCGGCTGGACTATGACAATTACGAAGTCATCATCCTGGACAACAACACGCCCGATCCGGAAACCTGGCGGCCGGTAGAAGCGCATTGCCGCACGCTCAATGCTGAAAAGGGAGGCCCGTTTTTCCGCTTCTTCCATTTCGAACAGCTCAAAGGCTTCAAGGGCGGCGCGTTGAACCGCGCCCTGGCGCTGACCGATCCCAAGGCCGTCTATGTCGCGGTGATCGACAGCGACTATCAGGTGCAGCCTTTCTGGCTGCGGCGTGTCATTCCCTATTTCGCTTCACCCTCCATCGCTTTGGTGCAGGGGCCGCAGGACTATCGCGACGCGCTGGAGAACCGCTTCAAGGCCATGGCCTATGAGGAATATCGCGGCTTCTTCCATATCGGCATGGTGGAGCGCAACGAGCACAATGCCATCATCCAGCACGGCACCATGACCATCGTGCGCAAGGACGCGCTGGAAGAAGTCGATGGCTGGAGCGAATGGTGCATCACCGAGGATACCGAACTGGGCCTGAAACTGTTCGAGGCCGGCTATGAAGCCGCCTATGTTTCCCAGAGCATGGGATCGGGCCTGATGCCGGACACGCTGGAAGCCTTCATGTCGCAGCGCTATCGCTGGGTCTATGGCGCCATGCAGATCATGAAACGCCATGCGCGCGAGATTTTCGTCGGCGGTTCGGCCCTGTCGGTGACCCAGCGCTATCATTTTCTGACCGGTTGGCTGCCCTGGATTTCCGATGGACTGGGCATGGTCGTCACCCTGATGGCGCTGATCTGGACGCTGCTGATGTGGACCCTGCCCAGTTACATCGATGTGCCGATGCCGGCCTTGTCGGCGGCGGCGATGGCGCTGTTCGCCACCAAGCTGATCAAGACGCTGCTGCTTTATCCCCCAAAAGTGGGATCGGGCTTCAAGGGCGCGGTGGTCGCCTCTGTGGCGGGTCTCTCATTGACCCATTCGGTGGGCAAGGCGGTGTGGACCGGCCTGATGACGTCCGGCAAGCCGTTCCTGCGCACGCCAAAATGCGCCGACCCCGCCAGTTTCACCCAAGTGTTGCGTGTGGTGTGGCAGGAGGCCGTGCTGTGCGCCCTGCTGGTGATGGCGATGATCTCCATGGGGTTCGACCGCGGTTTCCAGGACCCGGCCGTGACCATGTGGATGGTAATGCTGGGGGTGCAGAGCCTTCCGTATGTCTCCACCATGATTACCGCCAAGATCAGCGCCCAGGCCAACCGCAAGGCCGATATCGCGTCCGCCGACACGCCGACCCTGTCCAAGGCGGCGTGAGGCGGGCTGGTATCGGCGCCAATCCGCACTATATTGGGTGTTGGCCTTTGAGGTTCGCGCCGTGCTGACGTTTCTGCTGTTCCTGTTCGTGATGTACTGGGTGCCGACCATCATCGCCGTGCTGCGGCGGACGCCGTTTGCGCTGAGCGTGGCGGCGGTCAATTTTTTCCTGGGCTGGACGATCATCGGCTGGTTCGTGGCGCTGATCATGGCGCTGGCGGCCGCGCCCGCGACGCAGCGGGTCACCGTCTATGTCGATGGCCGCAAGACAGAAGCGGAGATCATGCGCTAGAGGCGCAGCCGTCAGAAGCCGGACATGATCCAGTGATCGTTCAGCTCGGGGCCGCCGCCTCTGTTGCCACTTCCCGCCAGGACATGGATACGGTCACCAACCTTGACGGCCTGCATCCCATGGCGGCCGACGGGAAGCGCCGTTAGCGTCGTCCAGCTGCCCCTGGCCGGATCATAGGCTTCGACTTCGGCATGCGCCGGCACCTGAAGGCCGCTTTCGCCGCCCATCACCACGACCAGCTTTCCTATCGTCACCACCGACACGCCGGCGCGCGGCGTGGGAAGCGGCGCGGCGGCGGTCGTCCACCGGTCGGCCGCGATATCGTAGATATCCATTTCGGGAATGGTCAGGGCCAGTGGTTGTTTCTGGTCGGCCGAGCTTCTACGGCCACCCGCGGCGTAAATTTTTCCGTCGAGCACCACGGCGTGGAAATGGTCGCGGGGACGCGGCGCGTCGGCCAGGGCGGTCCACACACCCGTTTTGGGATCGAACCTGTCGAGCCATGGGACAAAGCCCGAATTGTGCCCCAGACGGTTGCCGGCGACGAGATAGATATGGCCCTCATGTAAGACGACGCCAGCGCCGCCCCGGTGGCGCTCAGCGGGCAGCGCGGGACCCTGCGTCCAGCTATCAGCCGCCGGATCGTAGATCAGAATCTGCGGCACAATGCTTTCCTGCGGAAAGGGACCGCTGAAGGCGCCAATCACATAGATGCGCCCATCAAAGACAACGGCCTGGGTATGATTGATTTCGACCGGGGGCCTGGAACCCGTCCGCCATTGCCCCGACGCAAGATCGAGAATATCGAGCGGGCGGTCGCCGCGACCACCGATCAGGTACAGCTTCCCATCGACAACCGCTGCAGCGCTTTCATGGCGCGCGGTGGGCTTTCCGGACGATTGCCCCATGGACCATTGAATTTTGACATCCTGGCGCGGCTGAGCCGACACGTTGGTCACGAAGGTGCCAGCGGCAAGGCAGAAGGATAGTGCGGCCATCTTCAATAACGGACAGAACATGGAATTCCTCATCACTGCGGGAGCGACGGCTGGTAAAACTGAACGGGTTCAATCTGCCGCTGATAGTGCATTTTGATGATGTCCTATTCAAGCAGCGCCCGATTTCAGGAACCGCAAGGCAGCATCGGATCAGAGGCGCAGGACCGGCGGCACGGTCTTGCCGGGGTTGAGAATATTCTTGGGATCAAAGGCGGCTTTCAGCGCCCGCATGGCATCGAGTTCGGCATGGCTCTTGTAGCGGGGCAGGGACGCCACCTTCATCGCGCCGATACCGTGTTCGGCGCTGATCGATCCGCCGAATTCCTGCACGATGTCATGCACCGCCTGTTGCACCGCGTCCCAATGGGCAAGGAATGCGGCATCGTCGCCGCCCGCGGGCGCGCTGAAGTTGAAATGCAGGTTGCCGTCGCCCAGATGGCCAAAGCTGACAGCCCGCGCACCGGGCACCAAGGCTTCCACCACAGGTGTTGCCCGGGCCAGGAAGTCCGGGATCGTCGCCACCGGCACGGCAATGTCGTGTTTGATGGAGGCGCCTTCGCGCCTCTGGCTCTCCGAAATGCCTTCGCGCAATTTCCACAGTGCCGCCGCCTGGGCCTGGCTGCTGGCGACTACGGCATCGGTGGCCATGCCGCCCGCAATGGCATCCGCCAGGCCAGCCTCGAAACCGGCGGCCAGATTGGAATCCCCGCCGCCGGTGGCTTCCATCAGTACATACCAGGGCGACGGCGCGGTCAGCGGATCGCGGGTGCCATCAATGTGACGGGTGACGAGCTCCAGCGCGATGCGCGGCATCATTTCAAAGGCCGACAGCATGCCGCCGGTCCGCGCCTGCAGGGCGTTTAGCAACTTTAATGCGGCCGCCGGTGAGGGCACTGCGGCCAAAGCGGTGACCGAAATATCGGGCTTGGCAAACAGCTTCAGGGTCGCCGCGGTAATCACCCCAAGCGTGCCTTCCGAGCCAATGAACATCTGCTGGAGATCGTAGCCGCTATTGTCCTTGGCGAGGGAGCGCAGCATGTCCAGCACCGTGCCGTTGGCGAGCACCACCTGAAGACCCAGCACCAGCGCGCGGGTCATGCCATAGCGCAGCACATGGGTGCCCCCGGCATTGGTGGCGATATTGCCGCCGATGGTGCAGCTGCCTTCCGACGCCAGGCTGAGGGGAAATAGCAGCCTCTTGTCATCTGCTGCGCGCTGTACCTGCGCCAGGGTGACGCCGGCTTCCGCCGTCAGGGTCATGCCGCTCTGGTCTACCGGTGCGATCTGGTTCAGGCGCGTCGTGGACAGCAGCACTTCGCCGCGAAAGGGAATCTGTCCGCCCACCAGGCCGGTATTGCCGCCCTGGGTAACGATGGGCGTGCCGGTTTCATGGGCGATGCGCAGGATGGCCGAGACTTCGGCGGTGGTCGCCGGCCTGAGCAGCAGCGGCGTGTGGCCTTGATACTTGCCGCGCCATTCTTCGAGATAGGGAGCGATTTGCGCCGGATCGGTGCTGAAGCCTTTGGCCCCGACCGCGTCTTTCAGGCGGCCCAGGACAGCTTGCGGCACGGTCATCTGGGCGCGGCCGCCCGTTGCAAGCGGTCGTTGATGGCCTCGCCGATGCCGGTGGCGGGAATGGGCGAGACCGCGATGTGGCTGGCGCTCTTGTCGAGTTCGCGCAGCATGGCGAACAGGTTGGCTGCTGCTTCCTTCAGATCGCCGCGCGGGCTGAGGTTCAGCTTGGCGCCCGGCGCAGCACCAAAGCCCAGCAGGACTTCGCCGGATTCAATTTCGCCGGCATTCAGGCGCAGCTGGGCGCGCGGCGCATAATGGCTGGCCAGCTGTCCCGGCGAGCGGATGATGCTGCCGGGTGCACCCAGGGGGCCGATGATGTCTTCGATCTCGCCGCGCGGAATGGCGCCCGGGCGCAGCAGCAGCGGCCTCGATTCACTTGTGCCGCCGTCAAAGCCGACCACGGTGGACTCAATGCCCAGGGTGGCGCTGCCGGCGTCGAGAATGAAATCCACCTTGCCGCCGAGACTGTCGGCGACATGGGCGGCGGTGGTGGCGGTGACCTGGCCTGACCTGTTCGCAGAGGGTCCGGCGACGGGGCGACCCGTTTCCTTCAAAAGCGCGATGGCCGCCGGATGCGATGGCGCGCGCAGGGCGACGCTGTCCAGGCCCGCGCTGACCAGCAGCGACAGCGGGGAATTCTTGCGGCGCGGCAGCACCAGCGTCAGGGCACCGGGCCAGAATTTTTCGGCCAGCGCCAGCGCGCGGGGCGACAGTTCCACATGACGCAGCGCCTCTTCGATATCGGCGACATGCACGATCAGGGGGTTGAACAGCGGGCGGCCCTTGGCGGCGAAGATCGCGGCCACCGCCTCACCATTGGTGGCGTCGGCGCCCAGGCCATAGACCGTCTCGGTGGGGAAGGCGACCAAACCGCCTTCGCGCAGGATCTCGGCCGCCTGGGCAATCCCGGCGGCGTCTGCGGGGGCGATTTTGGTCTGAACGTCGATCATGGCGGCTAAATAAGCACCCGGTGACAAGATGTCGAGGGAATCTGGGGTCGTTTTGGCCATAATGGCGCAAAGCCCAGGAGGATTCGTGTCGCTGGCGGGTAAAACCCTATTCATCACCGGCGGCAGCCGGGGCATCGGCTTGGCCATCGCGCTCAGGGCGGCGAAGGACGGCGCCAATGTCGTGATCGCGGCCAAGACCACCCAGGCCCATCCGAACTTGCCGGGAACTGTTTACAGTGCTGCCCAGGAGATCGAACAAGCGGGCGGCAAGGCGCTGGCGGTGCCTTGCGATATCCGGTTCGAGGAGCAGGTGATCGCGGCGGTGGATGCCGCGGTGACGAAGTTTGGCGGCATCGATATCTGCGTCAACAATGCCAGCGCCATCTCCCTGACCGGCACTGAAGCGACACAGATGAAGCGCTTCGACCTGATGCATCAGGTCAATGCGCGGGGCACCTTTCTGGTGTCGAAGACCTGCGTCCCGCATCTCAAGCGCGCCGCCAATCCGCATGTGCTGATGCTGTCGCCGCCGCTGGACATGAAGGCGCGCTGGTTCGCGCCGCATACCGCCTACACGATGGCCAAGTACGGCATGAGCCTGTGCGTGCTGGGCATGGCGGAGGAGTTCAAAGGCCAGATCGCTTTCAACGCGCTGTGGCCACGCACCGCCATCGCCACGGCGGCGATGCGCAATGTGCTTAGCGGCGAGGAGGGCATGTCTCACTGCCGCACGCCCGAGATCGTGGCCGACGCCGCCTGGCACGTCTTGGGCAAGCCCAAAAGCTTCACCGGCAATTTCCTGATCGACGATTCGTTCCTGGCCGAGAATGGCGTCACCGATTTCGACCACTATCGGGTCGATCCGGCCAAGGACCTGCTGCCGGATTTCTTTGTCCCGGATGACAGCGTCCCGCCGGAAGGCGTGAGCCTGAAGGCCAAATCCTAGTTGGGCTTTTTGCCCGATTGTTCCGTGCGGTCTTCCACCAGCGGTGTCTTGGCCGCACCATCCTCCGAGTTGGCGGGGATTTCGCGCACCGTCATCACACGTTGCGGGAACGGTATCGAGATCCCCGCGGCATCGAAGCGCTGCTTTATGGCTTTCTGCATATCGAAATACACATCCCAATACTCCGCAGTATCGACAAAGCAGCGCGCGATAAGATTGACGGAGGAATCCGCCAGCGCATCGACTGGAGCAATTGGAGGAGGGGATTGGAGAATGCGCGGATCGTTCGTCATGATATCGAGCAGGACGGACTGCGCTTTATCGATATCGTCCTTGTAATCGATCCCGACCACGATATTGATCCGGCGCGTGGCTTCGCGGGTATAATTTGTAATCGGGTTGGCGAAAAGCGTGGAATTGGGCACCGAAATATACACCATGTCGGGCGTTATCAGCACCGTCGTGAACAGGCCGATTTCACGAGTCGTGCCGCCGATATTGGCCCCGGTAACGACGATGTAGTCACCGACCTTGAATGGCCTGAGGATCAACAGCATCACGCCGGAGGCGACATTGGAAAGCGTGCCCTGCATCGCCAGCCCCACCGCCAGACCCGCCGCTCCCAGCAGCGCGATCAGCGAGGTGGTCTGCACACCGAACTGGCTCAGCACCGCCACCACGGTGATGGTGAGAATGATATAGCGCACAAAGCCGGCCATCAACGGCTTTATGGTGGGGTCGATATAATGGACGTGCGAAAGCACATCGCGCACCCTGCGACCGGCCCAGCGCGAGAGCATCCAGCCCGCCGCCAAAATCAGGATTGCGAACAGGAAGTCCCGCGCCCCATTGACCATCATCACGGTCAAGGTGGGCAGGACGGCCATTACTGTTCCCGGCAACTCCGCTGCGGAGGGCAGGCTGGTGGGAAGGGCAAGAAGCGGCGTCGGCACGGCATTAACCTTTGGCGTGGGTTGACGGGGCAGCGTTCTTGGCCACGCTTGACCGCCGGAATGGTTTTCGACCCAATGGCCGCATGCGGGTGGTCTATGCAGTGATTTTGGCGGCAATGTGTTGTCCGCTCAACGCCAATATGGCGTTCGCGCAGCGTTTTATTCCCGATTGCGCGGGGAAGGCGGAAATCTCCAATGCCCGCGTGATACGCGTGGAACGCAATGGAGCCCTGATCCTCAGCGATGGCCGCGCTGTGTTGCTCGAAGGCATCCGCTTGCCGCAGCCGGAAGCCGAGGGCGGGCCGCGCTATCTTTCCGACCGTGCGCTGTCCGTCCTGACTCAGCTGGCGCAGCAGGGACCGGTGACCTTCACCGCCACGCCCCCCAAGCAGGACCGCTACGACCGCGTGCGCGCGCAGGGGTTTAACCAGACCTGGCTGCAGATCGCCTTGCTGGAACAGGGATTGGCGCGGGTGTCGATTTCGCCGGACCGCGATGAGTGTTCACCGGAATTGTACGAAGCCGAAGCCAAGGCGCGCGCAAAGCGCGCCGGAATCTGGGCCATCACCTCCTACGCGCCGCGCAGTCCGCAGGCGATGAAGGGCACCACCGGCACCTTCCAGGTGGTGGAAGGCTGGGTGACCAATGTCGGCAACAGGGACGGCCGAATCACGATCGATTTCGGCAATGACTGGACTCGCGGCTTTTCCGCGGTGATTGCCGCCGATGATCGTCGCGCCTTTCGCGGCTATGATCTGGAGAGCCTGCATGCGCGCCATGTGCGCATCCGGGGGCAGGTGCAGAACTTCCGTGGCCGTCCGGAAATCGCTTTATCCAACCCGGCGCAGATCGAGCTTCTGAACTAGCGCTTCTTCGGCTTTATCGTGGTGACTTTGTAAGCCTTGCCTTTGGCGTCATAGGTCGTCCATTCACCGACCTGCGCCCCGGCGTCGAAGTAGCCTGAGCGCAGCAAGGTTCCATCCTTGCGGAACCATTCCCAGTAACCGGTGGGGAGGTCATTGAGAGTCTGCCCCTTGGCCCAAAGGCTGCCGTCGCGATGCGTTTTGAAGAATGCTTTTGGTCTGGCCATATCGGGATCATAGCAACGAAAAAGCCCGGCATCGCTGCCGGGCTTTTCCTTTTGCGATAGAGGGTCGCAAATTTTCTATTAGGCAGCCTTCTTGGTCAGCATGCCTTCGACGCGCTTGACCGCGGTCGGCTCGTCGGTCTTTTCGACGGCGGCGACTTCGCGGGCCATGCGGGCCAGGGCTTTTTCATACAGCTGACGCTCGGAATAGGACTGTTCCGGCTGGCCACCGGCGCGGTGCAAGTCGCGCACCACTTCGGCGATGGAGACGAGGTCGCCGGAGTCGATCTTGGCTTCATACTCCTGGGCGCGGCGCGACCACATGGTGCGCTTGATACGGGCGCGGCCCTTGAGGGTGTTCAGGGCGCCGGCTACGACTTCGGGGGACGAGAGCTTGCGCATGCCGACGGTCTTGGCCTTCACCGTGGGAACACGCAGGGTCATCTTGTCCTTTTCGAACTCGATGATGAACAGCTCGAGCCTCACGCCCGCCACTTCCTTCTCCTCGATGCCGGACACTTTGCCGACGCCGTGGGTGGGATAGACGACATGATCGTTGGTCTTGAACTCGTGCTTCCTGTTGGAATTGGCGGGGACCTTCTTGGCCGGGGCAGCGGCTGCGGTCTTGGCTGGGGGAGACTTGAGGGCGGTCATATTGTTTCCTGTGCGCACAAAATATGGGGTGGTCCGCCGGTGGGGCGCCGGCGGGCACGTGGTCGTCAGGTTCTCTGAACAAAAAAGACCCTATCACAGATGATGGCAAAACGGAAGAAAAAACCGTCCCATCCCATTGATTTCGCGGAGTTTATTTACTCTGGCGGAAAGGGCCGCAGATTCAACCAT
>JBBSKJ010000066.1:0-9199 GCA_038256475.1 Micropepsales bacterium
GTCCAACAGCTTCGGATTCGGCGGCACCAATGCCGCGCTGATCGTCTCCAAGATCTAGATGAGACGCTTCGTCGTTCTCCTGGTCGTGCTGGGGGTGATCGGGGCCAGCCTGTTTGCCTGGACCCAGAGCGCCTGGGAACAGCGCGGACCCCATGCCAGCGAGACCATCGTCCTGATCGCGCCGGGCACCCGTGCCCATGACGTCGCCCAGATGCTGGAAGACAAGGGCGCGGTCCCCAATGTCTGGCTGTTCGAATTCGGGCTTCGCGCCAGGAAGCTGGCCGACAAGATCAAGGCGGGCGAATATGCGCTTCCCGCCCGCGCCTCGATGAGCGCCATCGCGGCGATCCTGGTGGACGGCAAGTCCATCCAGCACAGACTGACCGCGGCCGAAGGCCTGACCAGCGACATGATCTGGAAGATGGTCCAGAACCACAGCGCGCTGTCGGGCGACGCCGGTGCGGTGCCGGAGGAAGGCACCCTGCTGCCGGAAACCTATCTCTTCACCCGCGGGCAAAGCCGCGCCGGCCTCCTGGACCAGATGCGCCGCGCCCAGGAACGGTTCATGGCCGCGCAGTGGCCCGGCCGCGCCGAAGGATTGCCTTACGACACCATGCGCGAAGCAATCATCCTGGCCTCCATCGTGGAGAAGGAAACCGCGCTGCCGGCGGAACGGCCCCATATCGCCAGCGTCTTCGTCAACCGGCTGAAGGTGGGCATGCGGCTGCAATCCGATCCCACCATCATTTATGGCATCACCAAGGGCTATCCGCTGGGCCGCGGCATCCGCCAGAGCGAGCTCGAAGGGGCCACGCCCTACAACACCTATGTCATCGCCGGCCTGCCGCCCGGTCCCATTGCCAATCCGGGCAAGGACAGTCTTGCCGCGGTGATGAATCCGCTTCAGACCGATGACCTGTTCTTTGTCGCCGACGGCACGGGCGGCCATGTCTTCGCCGCCACCATGGGCGAACATGCCCGCAACGTCGTCGCCTGGCGCAATATCGAGCGCCGGGCGCGGCGCGAGGTGCAGGCCAGCGAAGCGCTGAATGAGACCGGCAATGTGCCATCGCCGGACGCCGCGTTGCCGGCCTTGCCCAAACCCAAGCCCGCACCCAAGCGATAGCGTGGACGGACGCAGCGGACGCGCGCTAGGTTCGCGTTCCACGCAGGAGTCGTCCATGACAGTCGCCAGCATGACGGGATTTGCCGAAAGCGCGGGCAGCCATGGCGGCCTGCGCTGGCGCTGGGAGGCCAAAAGCGTCAATGGCCGCAGCCTGGATATGCGGCTGCGTACCCCGCCCGGATATGACGGGCTGGAACCGCCGGCGCGGCGGCTGGCCGGGGAGCGTTTCGTGCGCGGGGCGTTCCAGATATCCCTCACCGTGGAGCCGGACGCGAATGTGCGCGGCCTTTCCATCGATGCCGCGGCGCTGGCCAGCGCCGTCAGGATCGCGCGCGAAGTGGCGGCCGAAACCGGCCTGGCGCCGGCGCGGGTCGATGGCAGTCTCGCCCTTAAGGGCGTGATCGTGCAGGACGAGGCGGCGGCAGTGCTGGACGAACAGGCGCGCGGACTGCGCGATGCGGCGATACTGGAAAGTCTGGCCGTCGCCCTGGACAGGCTGGTCAAGGCACGCGGCAACGAAGGCGCCAAGCTGGCGGCGCTGCTGGGCGGGCAGATCGACGAAATCGAACGGCTGACGCGCGAAGCCGCAAGCCTGGCCGCGGCCCAGCCCGAGGCGCTGAAGGCGCGGCTGTCGGCGCAGCTCGCCGAATTGCTGGCGGGCGCGCCGGTGCCTCCCGAACGGCTGGCGCAGGAAGTGGCGTTGCTGGCGACCCGGGCCGATGTGCGCGAGGAGCTGGACCGTCTCACCGCCCATGTCCAGGACGCGCGCGCCCTGATGGATGAGGGCAAGGGCGTGGGCCGCAAGCTCGATTTCCTGGCCCAGGAGTTCAACCGCGAGGCCAACACCCTGTGCTCCAAATCCTCGGACATCGCATTGACCCGCACCGGTCTGGCCCTTAAGGCGGTGATCGACCAGTTCCGCGAGCAGTCCCAGAATGTCGAATGAGAATATCAGCCGCCGCGGCCTGATGCTGGTCCTGTCCTCGCCCTCGGGCGCGGGCAAAACCACCCTGTCGCGCCGCCTGCTGGAAAGCGACAAGAACATCTCGCTGTCGGTTTCCGCCACGACGCGGGCGCGCCGTCCGACTGAACGCGAGGGCATCGATTATTATTTCGTCACGGATGCGGATTTCGAACGCATGACGCAAGGCGCCGAATTCCTGGAACATGCCAGTGTGTTCGGCAACCGCTATGGTACGCCGCGCGCGGTGGTGATGGACGAGTTGGGGCAGGGCAGGGATATCCTGTTCGATATCGACTGGCAGGGTACCCAGCAGCTCAAGGAAAAGATGCGGGACGATCTGGTCAGCATCTTCATCCTGCCGCCCAGCCATGCCGAGCTTGAGCGCCGGCTGAAGAACCGCGCCGAAGACAGCGACGAGATCGTGGCAGGGCGCATGGCCAAGGCGGCAGACGAAATAAGCCACTGGCCTGAATATGATTATGTCGTGGTCAACAGCGATGTCGAAAAGGCGCTGGCCGACATCCAGGCGGTCCTCAATGCCGAGCGGCTGCGCCGCAGCCGCCAGACCGGCATCTCCGAATTCGTCGGCCGGTTAATTTAGACTGCGATGCTTTAGGATGGCCGCGCTGACGCGCGGGCCAGCGCGGCGAACTGTTCGATCGTCAGGTCTTCGGGGCGGGCGGTGGGATCGATGCCGGCCTTTTCCACCAAGGCTTCGCCGCCCAGGGCCTTCAGGCTCTGGCGCAGCATCTTGCGACGCTGGCCGAACGCCGCCGCGGTGATTTTTTCCAGGTCGGACAAGGTGCAGGGTGCCAGCGGTTCGTTGCGCGGTTCCAGCCGCACGACGGATGATGTGATCGAGGGCGGCGGCACAAAGGCGTGCGGGTTGACGTCGAACAGGATTTTCGCCGTGCAGCGCCACTGGGCCAGCACCGACAGTCGCCCGTAATGTTCGGTGCTGGGCTGGGCAACTATGCGCTGCGCCACTTCCTTCTGGAACATCAAGGTGAGACTGGCCCAGACCGGCGGCCAGCTTTCCGTGGTCAGCCATTTGATCAGCAGCGCGGTACCGACATTGTAAGGCAGGTTGGCGGCGAGGCGCGCGCCGGGCGGCAAAATTTCCGCTTCGTTCAGCGTCATGGCATCGGCCGAAATCACCTCCAGCTTTCCGGGCCAGGCCGCGGCGATCTCTTCCAGCGCGGGCAGGCAGCGCGCATCGCGCTCGACCGCGATCACCTTGTCGGCGCCTTCCGCCAAAAGGGCGCGGGTCAATCCGCCGGGGCCGGGTCCGACTTCATAGAATGCGCCCCCGCCTTCGGCACCAGCCGCCCGCGCGATCTTGGCCGTGAGGTTGAGGTCGAACAGGAAATTCTGGCCCAGCGATTTTTTCGGTGCCAGGCCGTGCGTGGCAATCACCTCGCGCAGCGGCGGCAGCTTATCGGGCGCGTTGTTACTTGAACCGGGCATCGGCCATATCCGCGGCCATTTTCACCGCCGCGATCATGCTGCGAGCGTCCGCCTTGCCGGTGCCGGCAATGTTGAAGGCAGTGCCATGGTCGGGCGATGTGCGCACGATGGGAAGCCCCAGGGTGACATTGACCCCGTCCCAGAAGCTCAATGTCTTGATCGGGATCAGCGCCTGGTCGTGATACATGCACAGCGCCGCGTCATATGTCTTGCGCGCTTCCTCGTGAAACAGGGTATCGGCCGACAGGGGCCCCGTGACGGCGAAGCCGCGCGCCTTCAGCGCCGCAATCGCGGGCGCGATCACCGAGGCGTCCTCGTCTCCCATCACCCCGTCTTCGCCGGCATGGGGATTGAGCCCGGCCACCGCCAGGCGGGGATTGAGAATGCCGAACTCGCGGCGCAGCGCGGTCAGGACGATTTCGGCGGTCTCGAACACCGCCAGCTTGTCGATACTCTTAGGCACGTCCGCGACCGGGATATGGATGGTCAGCGGCACCACGCGCAGCTTGTCGCTGGCCAGCATCATCACGGCCCGCCGCGCGCCAGTGAGATGCGCTAGAAACTCGGTATGGCCGGGAAAGCCGAAACCCGCGCCCTGCAGCAGCGCCTTGTTGATCGGCGCGGTGACCATGGCGGCGGCTTCTCCCGCCAGGCAGGCCTTTGCGGCAATCTCTATCGCTTCGGTGACGGCGGCGGCGTTGGCGCTGTCCGGCTTGCCGGGGCTCGCCATGACGCGCGCAGTGGTGGGCATCAGCGCTTGCGCGTGGCGGGCGAAAATCTGCGCATCGCCCACCAGCTTGAGGGGATGGTTGCCAATGCGGCCGCCGAAATGATCGAAGGCCGCCAGCGCCACGTCCGGGCCGATGCCCGCGGGCTCGCCCATGGTGATGAGGATCGGAAGCGCCGGTCCGTTACCGGATGAGGGCATCGGGCTTGCTGTCGTCGCGCACCTGGATATTGGACGCCCGCTTCAGGTCGCGCAGATAGCGCCGCGCCAGGGCGGAGATCTGGGCCTGGAACAGCTGGTCCTCGACCTGCTGGCGTGTCGGCATCACATAAGCCGTCTTGACCTCGGGGCGCTTGTCGCAGCGCACGATAAATTCGATGCCCGCATCCGACATGAACGGGGCCGCCGCGTCGCCCGGCCCGCTGCTTTCCATGGCCTTCTGGATTTGCGGGCTGAGGTCGGCCAGCCGGACATCGCCCAGATTCATATAGACGGTGCCCTGCATCTGCTTGTGCACTTCTTCCAGCCCCTCGCAGCCGGCAAAGCGCTGCTGAAGCTGGAAGGCGACCGCCATCACACTGTCGAGTTCGGCCTTGGGACTTTTGGGATTCACCGGGAACAGCAGGCGCGCCAGAGGCATGGTGCCTGCCGGGCCTGTCGGGCCGGTCGGTGTGGTGTTGATCTTGGTACCCAGCGGCTCCTGGCGTTCGCGCAAGCCCAGAACATAATAGCCGCCGGCAGAGCGGACGGGTTCGGAAATCTCGCCGACCGACAGCTTGGCAATGGCGCTGTTCAGTTCTGGCGCCAGCTGGCCGTCATTGACCCAGCCCATGTCGCCATTGGTGGCGGCGGACGGATGCTGGCTGAACTGGCGGGCCACCATCGCAAAGGGCGCGCCCTGGCGCAGCTGCACCAGGATATTCTCGGCGTCCTTGCGGACCTTGGCGTCCTGCTCGGGATTGTCCACCGGCAGGAATATTTCCATGACGCGGTAACGCGGCTTGTTGGCCCCTTCAGCATGGCGCCGCATTTCGGCATCCACCATCTCCGGCGTGATATTCACGCGGTCGCCATACTGGTCCTGCACCGCCTTCATCCAGGCGATGGAGGCCGTGATCTGGGAGCGCAGGGCTTCCTCACTGGCGCCGGCGGCGGTCAGGGTCTGGCGCAGCTGCTGGATGGTGAATTTGTTGTCCGCCATCATCAGGTTGATGCGCTTATCCACCTCGGTCGGGCTGACGGTGATCTTCTTCTTCACCGCTTCCTGCAGCTGGAGCTTTTCGGCTTCCAGAGTTTCCAGGATCTGGGCGCGGATGCTTTTCCTCTGTTCGGGAGTCAATTGCTGGTTGATGCCCGAGGTCGCCAGATACAGCGCGACCCGCTGGCGCACTTCATAGTCGGAGATCGATTCATCGTTCACCGTGGCGACGATGGAATTGGTATCGTTGGGGTCGCCTTGCGGTTCGGCGGTGGCGGGCGTGCGATTGGCTTCCTGCACCGCCGGCACGAACGCCGGCGCCGCCGGTGTGGTTGCAGCCGTGGCTGTTGCCGGCGTGGTTGCAGGCGCCGCGGCGGCGACTGCCGGAGCGGTTGCGGGAGCCGCAGTGGCGGCGGCCGGTGCAGGCGTCGCCATTGGCGCGGCTGCCGGTCTGGCCGCCGGGGCAGCAGGCGGCGCGGCGACCGGCGCGGAAGCCGGGGGTGCGGCAGCCACAGGCGGCGAAGCGGGGGCGGGATCGCTGGCGGTGGGCGCGGCGACATCGTCGGTGGTCGGAGGGGGAATGTCTGCTTGCGCCATCTGAGCCGGCGCGGAAACAGGCGCGGGCCTGGCCGCCTGCGTGGCTGTCGGTGCAGGCGCCTGCTGACCGGGTGCGGGCGGGACCGCCGGTGCGCGCGCGCCGTCCTGCGCCAGAACCGGGGCGTTGACCCACATCAGCGCGGCAGCGCCCAGCAAGAGACCGTTGGTAATTCGCATCGTCAATTTTCTGGACCGCACAGCCAAGGATCGTCCTCGCCAAAAATAGGCGTTCACGCCCCTAACCCGCTGCCAAAATAAAGAATTTTGCGCTGCAATCAAGGCGCGGCGCCCAGTTGGTCCAGAAGGTGGCAAAGGGGGGGGCAGGGGTAGGCCTGAACCCCTCAGGGATGAGTCAGCGCAAAAACGTCCCGGGGGAACAAGCTGAAGGGCTGGATCGGGGTGTCTCCGGTCTTGAGATTAAAGCGCAGAATCACCGAGGTGGAGGGCGGCAGGCCCAAAATCACGTCTTGGGTGAATTTGCGGCGGTAGGCCAGGGAGATGGCCAGGCACTCGTCCTCATAACCCAGCCCGAACTCGGTATTGAGGAACTTTTCCGAATGCAGGTCGCGCTGGCCGGCCACAAAGACCTGCCAGTTGCGCCAGATATTGACGTCGAACTGGGCGTTGAGTTCCTCCCGGCTGGGAAGGCCCAAACTGAGGGCAGACGTGGGCAGCTGAACGTAGCTGACCTGCAGCGAGGAGCGGGCATAGGTGCCGGTGACATAAATTTCATGCCGCCGTATCGAGCCGCTGCCCCGGTCAATGGAGACGCGGTCGGTGATGTCGAGATTGGGGAACTTGACCGAGAAGCTGCCCACCAGGTCCGACGCAGTGCCGCTGTTGCCGGAGAAAGCCGCGAACAGGGGATCGGGTTTCAGCCGATAGGTCTGTCCCAGCTGGGTCTGCACCTTCCCGCCGGGAAACATCGCTTCGGCCATCATGCCGACATTGGCGCGTGGCCCGCTCTCAATCAGGTCGTAGCCCGGCACCTGATTGAAGCTGAAGACATTGTTGTCATCGAATTCGAAGTCGTTGGAATCCTCGATGCGGATTCCGGCAGGGTTGCCGCCATAGGGCTGGGCGATGATCTGGGCGATCGGCTGGACGATATAGGAGCGGCCGGCGCCGCCCTGGGCGACGAAGGGCCAGCGCCAGTCCAGGGCGGCATAGGCGGTGCCGCGCTGGATGGTGTAGTCGCTGGCGGGCGTCGTGCCAAACGCGTCGTTGTGAAAACGATACCCATCGCCGCGCGCGTTCAGCACAAAAGTCCAAAGCTGGCCGTCACCGAATACAAAGGGCTTTTTCCATTCCGTTTCGGCGGTAAGGCGCTGGCTGTTGTGCCCGGTCTTGCGGCCGATGGCGGCGCCGTTCAGGTCGAATCGGAAAGATCCGCCCGCCACCTTGCGGGTGGGAATGAAAGAGGCTTCCAGCCGCGGCAGGATGTAGGGAATCTGCGACTGGATATCGGTGGAACGCAGGCCCTGGAAATAATAGCTGGTAAGCGCGAAGCGCGAACGTCCCGGCGTGCCCTCCACGAAAACGTCGTTCACCAGCCGGTCCAGGAACGAGATATCGTAGAAGCGCATATAGGCGTTGTTGCTGGTGGTCTGCAGGTCGAAGCCGGTACGCCAGCTCTCGCTGAAGTTGAGTCGCCCCGAGCCGAACAGGTGGCCATAGGTCTGGTCGCGGGCCGAGCCCGACAGGCCGCCTTTGCGGTTGTAGGCGCCGCTGCCCTGGAACCACAATCCGCCATTGTTCCAGCGGGCACGATACTCCGCCTCCAGCATCTGGCCGCCCCGGGTCGAGCCCATCGGCGACAGCGTCATGTCCTGGGTCTGGTCCAGCGCGATATAAACCGGCGTGCGCAGGAAGTAGCCGATCTTGGTGGAATTGCCGGCTTCGGGCGTCAGCAACCCGCTGGCATAGCGCACGGTGGGATCGGGCACCGACATGAACGGCACCCAGGCGACCGGCACCCCGCCCACTTCCATCACCGCATTGTTGAAGCGGACCTTCTTTTTGGCCTGGTCATAGACCACGCGTTCGGCCTTCACCTGCCACAGTGGCGTGCGATTGCCTTCCTTCTGGCAGATCGTGCAGGGCGAATAGACCGCGCGGTGGGCGATCACGACTTCGTTCACGCGCTCGGCGCCGCGCGCCGCCAGCCGTCCGGTCTTGCCGATCAGCGCCCCGAAGCCCTGGAGCGCGCCATCCCGCATGCGGTCGGTCAAGACGACATGATCGGCGAACGCGACATTGCCCCGCTCATCGGCGATGCTGACCCGGCCGCGCGCCGTCACCGTATCGGTGGCCTGGTTATATTCCACCCGTTCGGCCATCAGCGTGCGGCCAGCATCGGAAATCTCGACATTGCCTACCGCCGAGATGATCTTGCGCTCGTCGTCGTAAACGACCTCGTCAGCCTGCAGCAGGATCGGTTCCTGTTTTGCGGCCGGTTTGGCGGCGATGCGCGGCGCGGGCGCGTTGATTTGCGCCGCGGCCTGGGCGATCAGCGGCAGGAGGGCGCAGGCGCCCAGCGCCGCCAGCCGCACGGCGGAGGATGTCATCCGTCCTCCCCGCGCGAATGCGTCAGCAGGCGCGCCAAAAAATAAAAGCAGGAGGGCGGCATCAGCCGTCCTCCTGCGAAAATACCAGTGTCATGCCGATCAGGATGGAAGCCATGGCGGGCGCGGTTGCCGCCAGAAGAATGGGCACCGCGCCGGAACGGCCCAGCACGGTGGTGAGGTCCTGGAAGAAGAACACGCCGAAACCGGCGGCGGCGCTGAACAGGATTACCTTGGCCAGGCCGATGTCGCGCCCGAAGCGCAGGGAGAAGCTGGCCGCCATGAACACCATGGCCGCGAACAGAGCCGGCAGGGCATAAAGGCCGTAGAGATACAGCTGATAGCGCGTGGCGGAAAAACCCGCGGCCTGGGCGGCGCGGATATAGCCGGGCAAATCCCAGAAGGACAGCGTATCGGGCGAGGCCGAGCTTTCCACAATCTGTTCGGGCGTCAGCGTGGTGTCGAGGCGGTAGCGGTCATGCTGGACCGGAGAGCCTTGCGCGCCGGACACCCAGGCATTGTTCATCACCCAATAGCCGTCATGAAGCTGGGCCGA
>JBBSKJ010000067.1:0-9175 GCA_038256475.1 Micropepsales bacterium
ACGCGCATGGCTGGAACGCGCCGTGCAGACCAGCACCCCGCACGGCAGCGCATGGCAGCAGATCCGCGCCATCCTCAACCGCCGCGCCGGGCTTTTGTCGCTGATCTATTTCACCCGGAATATGGCGATGTATGGCGTCAGCCTGTTCCTGCCGCTGATCCTGTCGGGCGCGGGCCTGTCCAACACGCAAGTCGGTTTTGCTGCCACCATCCCCTTCCTCACCGCCGCGCTGGGCGCGGTGGCCTGGGCCTGGAGCTCCGACCGTTTCAACGAACGGCACTGGCATGTGATCGCCGCCATGCTGCTGGCAGCCGCCGGCCTTACCGTCAGCGCCTTCCTGGGACCGTCGATCTGGTCGCTGGTCGCCATCTCCATTGCCGCCATCGGGCTCTATGCCCAGGCCGTGGTGTTCTGGTCGCTGCCGCCCTTGATGCTCAGCGGCATGGCCGCGGCGGCCGGCATCGCCGCCATCAACGCCACCGGCAATCTGGGCGGATTCCTGGGGCCCTATATCGTGGGCGTCACCGCGCGCGGCGGCGATTTCTCCACCGGTCTCTATGTGATGGCGGGATGCGCCCTTGTCTCGGCCGCCCTCAGCCTGCTGCTCAAATATCTCAAATGGGAAGATAAGCCCGCATGATTTTGGAAACCGCTATCTTCACTATCCATGCCGGACAGGCCGAACAGTTCCAGGCCGCCTTCGCGCAAGGGCGAAAGTTCATCGAGACGTCAAAGGGCTTCCACAGGCTGGAAATGCGCCGCGGCATCGAGGAGCCCGACACCTTCATCCTGGTGGTGTGGTGGCAGACCTTGGAAGATCACACCATCGCCTTCAAACAATCGCGCAACTTCACCGACTGGCGGGCGGTGGTCGGACACTTCTTCGCCCGCCCGCCCGTGGTGCATCATTTCCTGGAGGAGGCCTGACGCCAGGCGGGATTTCATAACAATTCGTGTCATGTCCGCTTTGCGCTGCGGACAGTCGTCAGCGTCGCTCAGACAGTCGTGGACTTGTGAACTTCAGCCGGTGGTCCGCGTTGCGGTAGCGGTCATCATTCGTGGGAGACCAGAAGGGCGGCTGAGGCACTGAGAATTTCCATAGTCGGAACCATCCTCTTTTCACCTCGTTTTATTCAGCACGGGAAATCTGTCGAACGGGCTGAGGGCAAAGAAAGAGGTTCCACATGAGAAAGTTTCACACTGCGCTTGGAGTAAGTTCGTTTCTAGCTATCGCGGGCGCAGCCTTGATGGTCCCCACGACAGCTAGCGCCCAACCTGTCGAAAGTTCCTATATTGCCTGCAATCAGTATGGCGATTGCTGGCGGACGAGCCGGATGTATGCCTACGGGGAAACCGCGCCGGTCACCTATTACCGCTATCGTCCTGACCCTGTTGATGGGCCCGGATATTACGACCGGGATGGACGTTGGCGCCCCGATCCCGGCGCGCGCGCCGTCGCCGGCGGAGCGGCGGGCGCCAGTGTCGGCGCGGCGATCGGGTGTATCGTAACGCTTCCGATCGGGTGCGCGCCCGGCGCCGCAGTGGGCGCGGCTGTGGGTGGCGGGACCGGCGCTGTGGCCGGCGCAGCCTCGACGCCCCGGCCTTAGTCCAACTCGCGCCGATTGGCGCGGGCGATGCAGCATGCTTTTGCGAGTGCCTCGGAAGGAGGTCCGGTGCTGTCCGGGCCTCCTTCGTTCGCATGCCAAAAGAGTGGCTGTGGCGCGTAAAACATGTCCGCAAGCGCACGACCTGCGAGATGGGACAACTTCGTCTGACTTGTCGCAATGCGGATCTGGTCGCATCCCCATTTTAGGGCCGCTCCTGAACGTCCGCTTTGGGTGGCGAGTTCAACGGATCAGGTCAGGGTGACGTGAAGGTCGCCGATCTTCTCGATCGAAGTCACCATCTTGTCGCCCGGCTTGAGCCAGACCTGCTTTTCCGGCGGGTAGCCGCTGATCACGCCTTCGCAGGTACCGGTGAAAATCACATCGCCCGCTTCCAGGGCGAAGGCCTTCGAACAGTAGGCGATGATCTGGGCGCAGGTGAAGATCATCAACCGGGTATTGGTGCTCTGGCGAACCTCGCCATTGACCAGCATCTTCATGTCCAGATTGTTGACGTCCACCTGATCGGCGCTGACCAGCCAGGGGCCGAACGGCCCCGAACCGTCCGTGCTCTTGCCGAGCAACCACTGCGCCGAGCGGCGCTGCAGGTCGCGGTTGGTGAAGTCGTTGCCGCTGGCATAGCCATAGACATGGTCCAGGGCGCTGGCTACCGGGATATCGCGGCCGCCCTTGCCCATTACCAGCACAAGCTCGGCCTCATAGTCCCACTTGGGCGGGGCGGTCGACTTGCTGACCGCGATGGTGCCGTTGTGATGGTTCAATGCGCTGTTGAACTTGCTGAACATGATCGGCTCTTTGGGGGGCTTGCTGCCGCCCTCCGCGGCGTGGGCGGCATAGTTGAGCCCGACGCAAAGAATCTTGCCCGGGTTTTCGACGATGTTGCCAAAGCGCACCTGGGCTTCGGGGATCAGGCGGCTGCCAGGGGCGCCCGCCGCGCCGTTGGCCAGCAGCAGGCCCAAGGCTTCCAAGTTGCCGCGGCCGTTGATCACATCGATGGCCTTGGTCGGCAGGCCGATCTTGCGGTCGCGTTCCACGCCGGCGACGTCCAGCACGCCGCGCGCGGTCTTCACACCCAAGCCCAGCCCGCTCGCGGTGACGATATTGGTGATGTCGATCCCCTTGAGCGGACGCTGGCCCGTGGGCATTCCCGGCCCCCGCTGTTGCGCCTGGGCCGCGCCGCTGGCGGCCAGCACAGCCGCTCCAGCGCCCAGTCCCATACCCTTGATCATGCTGCGACGGTCTTGAGTCATTTGGTTCCCCTTGGCGTTGGAATGTCGATATCAAGGAATTGATTTTACATGCCCCGCAGTTCACGCAAGGCGATCTGCAACATCGCCCGGCAATGGCCCACATTATAAGCCCAGCCGGAATTGGTGGTCTGCACCTCCCGGGGGAGCAGCTTGTCGGTCTCCAGGGCGCGCGGATGCTCGGGGAAGATCAGGCGCTTGTAGTTGTTGCGCACCAACACCTTCATCACTTCATACATGTCGACTTCGCCATCGTCGGGGAAGGTTTCGACATAATCCAGGCGTGGCTTGCGCATGATCACATTGCGGAAATGCACCTGGCCGATGCGGTTGCGCGAAGCCAGCCATTCGCCCACCACGATCGGGTCTTCGCCGATCTCGCGGGTAACGCCGCAGTCCCAGGTGAGCGTGTTTGACGGCGAGTTCACTGTCTCGACCAGCCGCTTCCAGTCCGAAAAGCTGTTCAGCACCTGGGCCGAACCGCGGCTCATGGGCGACGGGGGATCGTTGGCATGCACCGACATCACCACATTGTTCTTTTCCGCCACCGGGATCACTTCCTTCAGGAAGTAGGTCAGGTGCTTCCAGGTATCGTCGTAATTCTGGACCGCGCCGTCCGCCGCAAGCGGGGGCAGGTCTTTCATGCGCTCGTAATTGAAATCCGAATAGCCGGCGCCGCCGCGGCCGGGCATCTGCCGGTAACCGTCGGTGGCGCGATGGGTGTAGAAATTCCATTCCAGAACCGGAATGCCCACCTTTCCCATATTGACGATGGTCTGCTTGATCTTGCTGATCTCTTCGTCGCGGCCCGGCAGGCCCCGCACGATCTTGTTCATTTCGGGATCGAGACCGCCCTGATACGACCAGCGCATCATCATGATGCCGATATGCATGTCGTGTTTCTTCAGCGCATCGATCCGCGGCTGCAGGTAATCCACGCCCCAGGGCTGCGCCGGCACGGCCGCGAGGTCGATCCAGTCGACGCCAAGCTGCTTGATGCGGATCGCCTCCGCATCGTCGAGCGGGTTGTTCATGTAGATGGTGATCTTGGGCGTGTCGGGGCCTTCCTGCGGCTGGCCGAGGCGTTTTTGCGGCGTGGGCGAATAGGGTGCGTTCGGCCCCTGCTGCGCCAAGGCGGGCAAACCGGCCGCACCGGCCAGCAAGGCGCCCCCCGATGTCTGCAACAACCCGCGGCGGGACAGTTTGCTCTTGAAAATATTCGTCATGGTCGACCTTTCGATGAAGGTTTGATTTTACGGCAATGCAAAGACCAGAAGGCTGCCCGGCCCGGTCGGGCTTTGCAGGAATGACCCGCCGGTGGCGACGATGGCGACGTATTGCTTGCCGTCCCTGCCGCGATAGGTCATCGGCGAGGCGTGCGCCGACACGTCCATCTTGTGGGTCCATACTTCCTTGCCGGTGGCGGTTTCAAAGGCGCGGAAGCGGCTGTCGTCGGTGGCGGCAATGAAGATCAGCCCGCCCGCCGTCACGGTCGGTCCGCCAATGCTGGGGCGGCCCGTGTTGCGCACGGCCTCCGGCAAACTGTCCGTGACGCCAAGACGGGTGCTCCAGGCGATGTCACCGGTGTTGACGTTGATGGCATAGAGCGTCCCCCAGGGCGGCTCCTGGCACATCAGCTTTTTTTCCTCGTCGATGAAAAAACTGTCCGGGCCGTCGGCGGAGCCCCAATGGCCTTCCTTTTTCTTCTCGACCATTTCGATGCTGCCCATGTCATGGGTATTGATGATGAAAAGCCCGCGCTTTTCATCCATCGCCCCGCCGGCCCATTCCGGGCCGCCGCCGCTGCCCGGGAACCGCGCGATCCGCGAATCCATGGTGAGCGGTGAATAAGCGACGCTGTCGTGCAGCTTCTTGTCCTTGATCAGCTTCTCGCAGAAGGCCTTGTGCTCGGGCGTCACGGTGGCGATATCGGTCGCGGCCGAAAAGCTCTGGCGCGCCAGCACCGGCGGCTTCACCGGCATGGGCTGGGTCGGCCAGGCCTGTTCGCCGGTCACAGTGCTGGGCGGCACCGGCACTTCCTTCACCTCATAGAGCGGCTTGCCGGTAACGCGGTCGAGGATGAAAAGATAAGCGCTCTTGGTCATGGTGGCGACGGCGGGAATGTCCTTGCCGTCGCGCCGCACGGTCAGCAGCACCGGCGGCGTGTCCATGTCATGGTCCCAGATGTCGTGACGGACCAGCTGGAAGTGCCAGAGATACGTGCCGGTGGCGGCATTCACCGCCACCAGTGAGCCGCTGAACAGATTGGTGCCGTGACGGTCGCCGCCATAGCGGTCGGATGACGGCGCGCCGATCGGCAGGTAGGCGATGCCGCGCTCCGCATCGACATTCATCAGGCCCCAGACATTGACGCCCGCACGGTCCACGGTGGAGCCTGGCGCCCAGGTGTCATAGCCCAGCTCGCCCGGCCCCGGCACGGTCTTGAAACTCCAGACCATCTTTCCGGTCAGCACATCCCAGGCGCGCACGGCGCCCGACGGACCCTTGGGAATCTCGCCCATCGCGCTGCCGGTGATGGCGAGATTCTTGTAAATCAGCGGTGCCGAACTGACGCCATAGGGCCTGCCCTCGTAACCGCGCATCACGTCGGGCGTGCGCAGATTGACCATGCCATGCTGGTCGCCGAAGCCTTCAGCAGCCTTGCCCAGCCTGGCATTCACCGCCACCAGCCGGCCGGTGGCGGTGGTGAAGACCAGACGCGGATCGTTTTTGCCGTCGCCCGGCCAATAGCCCATGCCACGGGTGTTGGGACGCTGGTTGTCGGGCAAGGTGTAAGACCAGATTTCCTTGCCGGTCGCACCGTCCAGCGCCTGAATTTTCCCGTAAGGATTGGCGAGATACAGTACGCCATCGATCGCCAGCGGCGTGGTCTGGGAGGCTACATTGCGCAGCTCGGAGCCCGCCGGCTTGAGGTCGTGTTTCCACGCCACTTTCAGGCTGTTCACATTGGCGGGGGTAATCTGATCGAGCGGAGAATAACGCGCGCCGCCCGGGTCGCGACCCATATTGGGCCAGTCATCCTGCGGCGCGGCCTGGGCACCGCCAAACAGCAATCCTCCGGCCATGCCCATGACAGTAAGCCCAATGGCAACGATGCGAACGCGTGCGCTGATACCCGGCAATGTCCCCTCCCCAAAGCCGGTTCTTACGGGCCGGCCTGGGGCAAGCTTAACCCAAAGTCCGGTCCTGACAAGGAACCGGGGTTGGTGTTTGGCGTGATATTTCAAAGACTATCGCCACGGATCAGGGGCGGGCGAGCATCTCGTGAACCAGATCGCAGAGTCTTTCCGGATCAAATGGCTTTTGCAGGGTGCGAATTTCGCGCGCTCTGAGCGCCGATGCGGGCGGGTGATCTTCGGCATAGGCGGTCATCAACAGCACTTTCAGCTCGGGACTGATCGCGAGCGCCTTTTCGACAAGGTCGTAACCGTCCATGCGCGGCATGCGGATGTCGGAGAGCAGGAGCTGAATGCTGGAGCGCCCCTCAAGCATTGCCAACGCCTCAACACCATCCGCCGCCTGGGCGACACGCAAGTTCCGGCCCTCCAGCGCCTCGGCCAGGAACTCTCTCAACTGTTTTTCATCTTCTGCGATGAGAACCTGCGGGCCCATGAGCATCCTGTGCAAACGCGTTCTGCCAGCTATAACGCCAACGACTTCGCCACGTCCACGTTTGCAGCGTCAACTCATGAAGATGCGGACCTCCACCGCATCAGTCGGACGCCACCAGCTTGCGATAAAGATGCCATGTGGCATGGCCCAGCACGGGGACCGCCACCACAAGTCCGACAAAGAACAACGCCGATCCTGCGATCAATGCCGCCGCCACGATCACGCCCCACAATGCCATCGGCGCGGGATTGGCCATCACAGCGCGGAACGATGTGCGGATCGCGGTATCCAGGCCCGCATCACGGTCCAGCAGCAGCGGGAAGGACACCACGCTCATCATCATTGCGAGCAGTGCGAAGACAAAACCCACCCCGACACCGACCACGATCATGGTCTGTCCCTGTGTGGTGAAAAGCACGTCATTCACAAAAGCCATGGGCGCGGTCGGCACCGTCGGGCCCATCGTGACCTGGAAGATGGCCCAGGCGGTTCCCAGCCAGACCAGAAACAGGGCAATGAGCATCAGGCCCAGGGCCGCGATGCTGCCGACCGCGGGCGCCTTCAGCACGTCAAAGGCGTTGGCCCAGCCAACTTCCACGCCGCGCTCGCGCATCCGGCTCATCTCGTAAAGTCCGACCGCGGCCAGCGGGCCGATAATCGCAAAACCTGAAGCGAGCGGGAAAAGCAGCGGCAGCAGGTCCATGCCGAAGGCAAGCCGCGCCAAGACCAGTCCGACCAGCGCATAGGTGGCGCAGAGGAACAGTACATCGCTGCGATAGGCGGTGAAATCGTCGAAGCCCTGGCGCAGCGACTGCCAGACATCTGCGCTGCTGATGCGGCGCACCGTCGGCGCGGGCGAATGGGCGGTGTCCTGCATGTGCTCGATCGAGCGCTGCAACGAGCTGGCGGCTTGGGCCGCCGAAACAAACTGCGCACCGCTCCATTCAATCGGATTTCTGATCGTCATCGCGCCTCTCCCAAAGTGGGGTTACGCGCCAGCGCGCCTGGCGGTGATGTCACCGTCGGATCGCGAAAGGACCGCGCAACCGTTTCCAGATGGCAAAAGCATACCCCTTGAAGGGGGTGCGGTCACCTGTCGCACCCCCACCGGAACCTCCTATCGCAGACGCAATAAATCCAGCGTTTCCGCGGCATTTTGTTGACCCGGCGCCACCACCTCCGCACGTGGATTTGTGATCGCCGCGCTGGCCGTCTCGCCCGGCAGCGGCGGGGTCGCGCCAGAAGCTGGGCGGCGGCGGATCCGCCGCCGCAGCGCCGGGACTGTTGCGCCGCCCTTGCCCTCGCTAGTATGGCGGCAGGAAACACCGGCTCTTTTTCCGGACAGCCGCATAAGAACAAAGAACACCAGGACCAACAACAGCCGCGCACATAGCTGAATAAGTATCCAGACGTTGGTCTCGTATCGGGGCAGTCATTGGGGAAGCAGTCAGCGTATGAGTAGTCCAGCAGTGCAGACGCCCCCTACCGGCGCGCGGAACAGTCGGCTGTCCGTGGCGGGCATGGCGCCCACCGATATTTCCAATCCCGATTATTTCCACAAGGTGGTGGACTGCCAATGGGCCTGCCCCGCCCATACGCCGGTGCCCGAATATATCCGCATGATCGCGGCCGGGCGCTATTCCGACGCCTATATGGTCAACTGGCATTCCAATGTGTTTCCCGGCGTGTTGGGCCGCACCTGCGACCGGCCGTGTGAGCCGGCCTGCCGCCGCGTTCGCGTCGAGGAAGTGACCAGGAAGGCCGAGCCGGTCGCCATCTGCCGCCTCAAGCGCGTCGCCGCCGACAACAAGGACGATGTGAAAGCGCGCATGCCTCCGCCAGCAGCCGCGAAGAACGGCAAGCGCGTGGCGCTGATCGGCGCGGGGCCCGCTTCCTTGACCGTGGCGCGCGACCTGCTGCCGTTGGGCTACACGGTGGTTTTGTATGACGGCGATGGCGCGGCCGGCGGCATGATGCGCACCCAGATTCCCAAATTCCGCCTGCCCGAAACTGTGTTGAACGAAGAGGTGAATTACATTCTCGATCTTCAGCCGGAATTGCGGCTAGGCGAGAAGATCGACTCGCTGAAGGCGCTGCTGGCTGAGGACTATGACGCCATTTTTGTCGGTTGCGGCGCGCCGCGCGGACGGGCCCTGGAGCTTCCGGGTGGTGTGCAGGCCAAGGCCAACATCCATATCGGCATCGACTGGCTGGCCTCCGTCTCGTTCGGACACACCACAAAGATTGGCAAGCGCGTGATCGTGCTGGGCGGCGGCAACACCGCGATGGATTGCTGCCGCACCTCGCGGCGGCTGGGCGGCGAACTGGTCAATGTCGTGGTGCGTTCCGGCTTTGACGAAATGAAAGCGTCTCCCTGGGAAAAGGAAGACGCGATGCATGAAGGCATCCCGATCCACAATTTCCTGGTGCCCAAGGAGTTCCTGCACACCAACGGCAAACTGACCGGCATGCGCTTTCAGAAGGTGAAGGCCGAGTTCGACGCCAAGGGCCGCCGCAACCTGGTGCCGTCGGGCGAACCCGATACGGTGATGGAATGCGATGACGTGCTGGTGGCGGTGGGACAGGAAAACGCCTTTCCCTGGATCGAACGCGATATCGGCCTGGAGTTCGACCAATGGGATATGCCCAAGGTTGATCCGGGCACTTTTC
>JBBSKJ010000068.1:0-9121 GCA_038256475.1 Micropepsales bacterium
AGGTCCCTGACCTCCTGCGCATCCCACAACAAGGCGGCGGCCTGGGCCAGCGGCGCCAGCGGCGTCACCACCGGCATGTGAATGGGGCTGACCACCGTGATCACCCGCGCGATCCGGTCCGGGCAGGCCTTGGCCACCTGCCGCGCGACGGTACCCCCCAGGCTGACACCCACCAGCGACACGGGCCGGCCTTCGCGCTCCGCCAGATCGCAGATCTGTTTCTGAAGCTCGGCCATGACCCGGCGCAGCGGACCCAGATTGACCCCACTGGTCCAGGATACCGGGCGGAAATTCTGCCGGGTGAGAAAATCGCGCAGCCGCCCGGTGGACATGTCGGGTGCGAGGAATCCGGGAACGACGATCACGGGCTGGCCATCGCCCCGCACCGCATCCTCCGGAAAGGCGGGCGGCGACAGCGTGGCCTGGGTCAGGGCCATCATTTCCCGTGCCAGGGTGGCCGGCGAAACGGCGGAATGAGAGGGCGGCCAAACCGCAAAGCTATTGGAATTACCCAGTGGTTGCGCCCACAAGTGTCACGGCCAGCATATGCCATTATCAGGCATCGGGGTAAGCTTGGGCCAAAGGGCTGTCCGACACCTTCCGGGCCACCACGCCATAGGAAGAGCCGCAGGCGTTGGTATCCCTGCGTTCCAGCAACATCTGTCCCGCATTGATGACGTAACGCTTCAAGCCGCGCAGCTTGCCCGGCTGCTGGAATAGCGTCGTCTTTCCGTCCAGCGTCACATAATCGTCAACCACGAAGCCGGCATATTCCAGCATGCGCTCCAGCGCATGGGGCCAGATCGGCAGGATATGGTGGTTGTCGACCAGATCATCCGGATTGAAGCTCGACACATAGCCGCGAAACAGCATGTAGGCCCGGCTTCCGCTCCAGGACGGGTTGGGCGTTGTGAGGACAAGGCGCCCGCCAATCGCCATCGCGTCACCAATATGCTGCAGCGCCAGCCCCGGATTGACGCAATGTTCGATCACATCCAGCAGGAACGCGCCGCCGGCCTTTTTGTCCTGGACCGGACACGGCTTGTCCAGGTTCCATTCGCTGACATCCTGCCACGCCTTGAGGTCAAAGCCATGCCATGAAAAGCCAACCTTTTCGATCTTGCGCATCCGCCCATCGCCGGGGCCTATGTCGAAAACAATGCGCGATGGAAGCTGGTCGCGCAACGCGGAAACGCGATCCAGTGCCCAGTCATACCGGTTCAGGCAAAGATTGGAGGACGGAACGCGCACGTTTGTCATGTCAGTCTTGCCCCAACGCAACTGTCAATTTTTCGCTTTGCGCTTGCGCATCGCAAGGGTGCGCAGGCGCAGGGCGTTGAGCTTGATGAAGCCCGCCGCGTCCTTCTGGTCATAGGCGCCCTGGTCATCCTCGAACGTCACCAGACTTTCGCTGTAGAGCGACAGGGACGAGGAACGGCCCACCACTTCGGTATTGCCCTTATAGAGCTTCAGCCGGACCGTGCCGGTGACGAATTCCTGGCTGCGGTCGATCAGGGCCTGCAGCATCTCGCGCTCGGGGCTGAACCAGAAGCCGTTGTAAATCAGCGCCGCATAACGAGGCATGATGTCGTCCTTCAGATGCGCCGCACCCCGGTCCAGCGTGATGCTTTCGATGCCGCGATGGGCGACCAAAAGGATGGTGCCGCCGGGGGTCTCATAGACGCCGCGCGACTTCATGCCGACAAAGCGGTTTTCCACCAAATCCAGACGACCGATGCCATTGGCCTTGCCCAGCGCGTTGAGCTTCGCCAGCAAGATGGCAGGCGACAGCTTTTCGCCGTCGATGCTGACGGCATCGCCCTTTTCGAAGCCGACCTCGATATAGGTCGGCTTGTCCGGCGCCTCCTCCGGCGAAATGGTGCGCTGATAGACGATGCTGTCGGCTTCCTTCGCCGGGTCTTCCAGCACTTTGCCTTCGGATGAGGAATGCAACAGGTTGGCATCCACCGAAAAAGGCGCGTCACCGCGCTTGTCCTTGGCGATCGGGATCTGGTTGGCTTCCGCGAACTCGAGCAGCTTGGTGCGGCTGGTCAGGCTCCATTCCCGCCAGGGCGCGATCACCTTGATGTCGGGTTTCAGCGCGTAATAGCCCAGCTCGAAGCGCACCTGGTCGTTGCCCTTGCCGGTGGCGCCGTGACACACCGCGTCCGCCCCGACCTTTTCGGCGATTTCGATCTGCTTCTTGGCGATCAGCGGCCGGGCGATGGAGGTACCCAGCAGATAGACGCCTTCATAGACCGCATTGGCGCGGAACATGGGAAACACGAAATCCCGCACGAACTCCTCGCGCAGGTCCTCGATGAAGATGTTGCCGGGCTTGATGCCCAGCGTCTCGGCCTTCTTGCGTGCCGGTTCGATCTCTTCGCCCTGCCCCAGATCGGCGGTGAAGGTGACGACTTCAGCGCCATACTCCGTCTGCAGCCATTTGAGGATGACCGACGTGTCCAGCCCGCCGGAATAGGCGAGAACGACCTTTTTGATGTCTTTCCTGGACACGGCGCGATCCTTCAAAAATCGCCGGGACTATAGGGATTTAGGCCCCAAAATCCAGCCCGCCTAGAGCTTGCCGGCCAGCCAGAAGATCAGGGACAGCACCGCGCTGATCACAATGCAGGTGACGATGGGGAAATAGAAGCCGCCCTGCTCTCCCTGGATGGCAATATCGCCCGGCAGCCGTCCCAGGCCCAGCCGAGAGAGAAGCGGCCAGGCCAGCCCCGCCACCACCAGCACAATCCCGCTGATGACGAGAATGCGGCCCATCAGTGTGGCATGCGGGCGAGCTGGCCGGACGCCATGCGGGCCGATGCCCGTTCCTTGACGCTTTCGCTCTTGAGCTGGCCGCAGGCCGCCATGATGTCGCGGCCGCGCGGGGTACGCACCGGCGAGGCATAGCCGGCACGGTTGACGATCTCGGCGAATTTCTCGATCTGGCTCCAGTCGGAACATTCATACGGCGCGCCCGGCCAGGCATTGAAGGGGATCAGGTTGATCTTGGCAGGAATGCCCGCCACCAGCTTCACCAGCGCCCGCGCATCGGCCAGGGAGTCATTGACGCCTTTCAGCATCACATATTCGAAGGTGATGCGCCGCGCGTTGGAAGCGCCGGGATAGGTGCGGCAGGCTTCCATCAATTCGGCGATCGGATATTTTTTGTTGATCGGCACGATCAGGTCGCGGATTTCGTCCGTTACCGCATGCAGCGAAATCGCCAGGCTGGAACCGATCTCGCTGCCAGCGCGCGCGATCATCGGCACCACGCCGGCGGTCGACAGCGTGACGCGGCGCTTGCTGAGCGCCAGTGCATCGCCGTCCATCACCGTGCCCAGGGCCGCCTTCACATTGTCGAAATTATAAAGCGGCTCGCCCATGCCCATCATCACGATATTGGTGACCTTGCGGCCCGGCGCGGTGGACGGCCAAACCTCCAGCGCATCCTTGGCGATCAGCAGCTGGCCCAGGATTTCATCGGGGCTCAGGTTGCGCACCAACTTCTGCGTGCCGGTGTGGCAAAAGCGGCAGGTGAGCGTGCAGCCCACCTGCGAAGAAACGCACAAGGTGCCGCGATCGCTTTCCGGGATATAGACGGTCTCGAACTCGATGCCCGGCCCGGTGCGCAGCAGCCATTTGCGGGTGCCGTCTTCGGAGACCTGCGCCGTAACAATCTCGGGCCGTACCAGGGTGAAGGACTGTTCCAGAAGGGCGCGGAAATCGCGCGCCAGATTGGTCATGCTCGCGAAATCGCGCGCGCCATGGACATAGATCCAGTTCCATAACTGGCTCACCCGCATGGGGGCGGATTTTTCCGGCACACCCGCGCCCAGCAATGCGGCCTTCAGCGCACCCCGGTCAAGACCGATCAGAGACGTGCGCGGCGTTGTTAAATTTTCTGGCATTTACATCGGGCAGGAGGAATGAATCTTTGCCAGCGCGTCGGTGAAGCCCGCCAGGCTGTAAGTATCCACGGTGCGCGTGCCGCGCTGGGAGATGGCTATGGCCACCGCCGAGACACCGCCCCGCATGGCGTCGATCAGGCGGGCATTCTCATTCAGCGACTCCAGCCAGGCGCTGCCTTCGGCATTGGTGTTCTTGATGAAGAAGGCGAATTTGCTGCCGCCGACGCCCAGCGATGCAGCACCCTTTTCATTGCCCGGATAGCCAAGGACGACCTGCGGCTCGGCGCGAACCTTGCGCGAAGGCCAGGTGCTGACCATCAGATAAATAGGTCCGCGCTTGGCGCCGCGCGGGCGTGTGGCGCGCGGCTTTGACAGCGCGTAGCAGGTGAGACTGGAACCCGAGCCCGTCTGAAAAGCGGTCCAGTTGCTGTACACGCCCAACAGTGTGGCGGGAGTCGTGCCCGCGGCTGGCTGCGCCGCGGCGGGCAAGGCGACAAACGCGCCCAGCGCAACGCCCGCCAAAATTCCCAGTATCCTGTTCATGAAAGCTCCAGCGTTCCTGCCCGCGCAAAATCTTGCATTGGAATCGGGCGTTTGTGTGTTTGGGGCACCATACTGGCAGCCGCCCCGCCCCTGCAAGTTTTCCGCTGGCGCAATGTTCCCGAGGCTACTCGCGAAGCCCGTAACCCTTGGCATACATCCGCCACACGGTCCCGCCCAGAACCACCAGCAACAACAGCGTAAGACCGACGCCAAGGCCCGCCGGCGTTTCGTCAAAGCCGATCATCGATCCGCGCAGACCGTTGATGAAATAAAAGAAGGGATTGGCCCAGGCCAGCCAACGCAGCCATTCGGGCAGCATCTCAACGGTGTTGAACACCCCGCCCACCATCGAAAGCGGCGTCAGGAAGAAAACCACCGGCATGTTGAGCTGTTCGAAACTCTTGGACCACAGGCCGACAATGATGCCGAGCAGCCCGAACACCGCCGACGCGCTGACGATCCAGAACAGGAACATCAGCCAGGACTCGATGTGGGTGGCATGGAAGAACAGGCCCATGAACATGATGCCGATCCCGGTGACCGAGGCGCGCAGCACCACCACCGACAGGCTGCCGGCGATCATCTCGGCATAGGAGAGCGGCGCGACCAGCGTTTCTTCAATGAACTTGATAAAGCGGGAGAAATAAATCGCCGAGGAGGATTGCAGGAAGGCGGCGTTGACCACATTCATCATCACGATGCCCGGCAGCACAAATTCCAGATAGCGGTGACCGCCAATCTCGGTGATACGGCCGCCGACCACGAATCCGAAAATGAAGATGAACAGCAGCGCCGAAATCCAGGGCGCGACAAAGGCCTGGATCGGCACCCGCATCATGCGCGACACCTCGCGCCGCACGATGGTGTAGAGCCCGATCCAGTTGGTACCCAACCGGGCCTGCGTCACCTCGCTCATTGGGCAGCCACGTGATCAGCTTCGGCGCCGGTCGCCACCAGATAGGCCTGTTCCAACCCGCCGGGCTCGCCCACCATTTCATCCTTGGTGCATTCGCGCACCACGCGGCCCTTGTTGACGATGGCGATCTGGCGACAGAGGCGTTCAACCTCTTCCAGATAATGCGAGGTGAGCAAAATGGTCTTGCCATCGCGGTTGATCTCGGCGAGATAGCGCCACAGAACCCGGCGCAATTCGACATCCACGCCCGCGGTCGGTTCGTCCAGGATGATCAGCTTGGGGTCATGGATCAACGCACGCGCCAGCACCACCCGGCGCTTGAGCCCGCCCGACAATTCGCGGAACTGCTTTTTGTGATGGGCCGTCAGTTCGAACCGTTCCATCAGCATGTCAGTGCGCTGCTTGCGCAGGGCCGCCGGCATGCCGAAATAGCCACCCATCCAGTCCACGATCTGGCGCGGCGTGGCAAAAGGGTCGACATTGAATTCCTGCGGGCACAACCCGACCAGGCGGCGCGCCTCGCGATAGTCCTTCACCGCGTCGATGCCGAAAATCTCGATCTTGCCCTCGGTCGGCTCCGCGATCCCCGTGATGCAATGGATGGTGGTCGATTTTCCCGCGCCGTTGGGGCCGAGGAAGCCGAAGAACTCCCCTTCCGGGATGGTCAGCGAAATGTCCTCAACCGCGACGGTGCCACGGGCATAGACCTTGCGCAGATGCGAGATGGAAAGAGCGGGAGCCATGGTGGGTCTTATATGGAGTGCATGCGCGTTTTGCCAAGCCTAGTAATCGCGGGGCTTGGCCAATGGCGCGCCCCAATTGTGCACAGGTGGCAGTTCAACCTCGCGGCTGCCCGGCGTAATCGGCCGCCCGCCATAACCGCCCATATTGATGAGCCGGTCGTACAGAACGATGGCCCCCGCCATGCCGACATTGATGGAAAACCGTGTTGGAATCTTCACCACGAATTCGCAGGCCGAAAGAACCTGGGGCGACAGGGAATAGCGCTCCGCTCCAAAGACATAGGCGGCGCGGTGCGGGTGGCGGAACCGGGGCAGTTCCACCGCATCGTCGGTGATTTCCACCCCCACCAGGCGACAGCCCAGCGGCAGCCGGAAGTCGCCCGGTGTCTCAAAAGAGTAGAAGGGAATCGCCCCTTCGGCATTGCTGGTATCGCTGTTGGCGTCCGACAGTTTCAGGCGCGGCGCGATGGAGAAAAAGAAACTGGCGTCGAAGGCATGCGCGATCCGGACCAGATTGCCCAGATTCATCGGTTTGGAGACGCCTTCGATCCCGACGCCAAAATAACCCTTCATGATGTCTGCCTATCCGATTCAGCCTCGTGCGCCAACGGCGGCCGCCATGCTATATGTGCGTTTTCAATTGATATCTCCATGGCCGGGCTCGACCCGGCCATCCAGCGGTTCAAAGGACTGGATGGGCGGCTCAGAGCCGCCCATGGCGAGAAGGGATAGAGGCGATGCATATTCTGGGCTGGATTGTGTTCGGCGCTTTCGTCGGCTGGCTGGCAAGCACCATCATGGGCAAGCGCGGGGGCGGCTGCATGGTCAATATCGCGCTGGGCCTGGTGGGCGCGCTGGCCGGCGGTTTTCTGTTCCAACAGCTCAGCCCCGGCTTCAATTACGAACAGCAGGGCTTCATCATTTCATCGCTGGTGGCGGTGGTCGGCGCCATCATCGTCTTGGCAATCTGGAACGCATTCAACGGGCGTCGGCGCTAGGCGCCGGCCGCCGGTTTCTGAAGATAGATTTCTCCACCGCCCTGCTTGAACTCGTCCGATTTTTTCGCCATCGCGGCGCGGATTTCGGCCGTGGACAGGGTGTCGTTGGTGCCCTTGGCGGCATCGCGCACTTCCTGCGAAATCTTCATGGAGCAGAATTTCGGCCCGCACATGGAGCAGAAATGCGCCACCTTGGCGCCATCCGCCGGCAGCGTCTCGTCGTGATAGAGCTGCGCGGTTTCGGGATCGAGCGCCAGCGCGAACTGGTCGCGCCAGCGGAATTCGAACCGCGCCTTTGACATGGCATCGTCCCATATGCGCGCCGCCGGGTGGCCCTTGGCCAGGTCGGCGGCATGGGCGGCAATGCGGTAGGCGATCACCCCCGCCTTCACATCGTCGCGGTCCGGCAGGCCCAGATGCTCCTTGGGCGTGACATAGCAAAGCATGGCGCAGCCGAACCAGCCGATCATCGCCGCGCCGATGGCCGAGGTGATGTGGTCATAGCCCGGCGCCACATCGGTGGTCAGCGGACCCAGGGTGTAGAACGGCGCCTCGTCACAGGCCGCCAGCTGGCGATCCATGTTTTCCTTGATCTTGTGCATGGGCACATGGCCGGGGCCTTCGATCATCACCTGCACATCGTGCTTCTGCGCGATCTTGTTGAGTTCGCCCAGGGTTTCCAGCTCGGCGAACTGGGCGGCGTCATTGGCGTCGGCGGTCGAGCCGGGACGCAACCCGTCGCCCAGGCTGAACGAGACGTCATACTGTTTCAGCAGTTCGCAGATGTCCTCGAAGTGGGTGTAAAGGAAGTTTTCCTTGTGGTGCGCCAGGCACCATTTGGCCAGGATCGAGCCGCCGCGCGACACGATGCCCGTGACGCGGTCAGCAGTCAGCGGGATATGCGCCAGCCGCACCCCGGCATGGACGGTGAAATAATCCACCCCCTGCTCGCACTGCTCCACCAGCGTGTCGCGATAGATCTCCCAGGTCAGGTCCTCGGCCACGCCGCCGACCTTTTCCAGCGCCTGATAGATCGGCACGGTGCCGATCGGCACCGGCGAATTGCGGACGATCCATTCGCGGATGGTGTGAATGTGACGCCCTGTGGAGAGGTCCATCACCGTGTCGGCGCCCCAGCGGATGGACCAGACCATCTTGTCCACTTCCTCGGCCACGCCCGAGGTGACGGCGCTGTTGCCAATATTAGCGTTGACCTTGGTCAGGAAGTTGCGGCCAATGATCATCGGCTCGGTTTCGGGATGGTTGATGTTGGAGGGGATGATGGCGCGGCCCCGCGCGATCTCGTCGCGCACGAATTCGGGCGTGATCTCCATCGGGATGGAGGCGCCAAAGCTATTGCCGTCCACCAGCGCGCTGCGTCCCAGATTTTCGCGCGCCGCGATGAATTTCATTTCCTCGGTGATGATACCCTGACGGGCATAATAAAGCTGGGTGACATTCTTGCCCGGCTTGGCGCGCAGCAACTTGACGCCATCACGGTTGAACTGCGGCACGGTCAGTTTTTCGCCGCGCTTCAGGCCGTCGTCTTCCGGCTTGCGCGCGCGGCCGACATATTCCTCGACATCGCCGCGCGCCAATATCCAGTCGCGGCGGCGGGCGGCAAGGCCCTTGTCGATGTCGATGGTAACGGAATCGTCCGTATACGGACCGGAAGTGTCGTAGAGCCGCACCGGAAACTCGCCACCCGACAGCGGCACCTCACGGAATGGCACGCCGTCCACCATCAACTTGCGGGACCCCGGCAACGCGCCCCGGGTGATTGACAGCGACTTGTCGAGAATGGGTTTGTTCATTTTGCGCCTCTCCCTACGCCGGTGTGAACCGGATCAGGTTCTAAGGGATCCGCGGGATTGCGGTCTCAGCTCGGAAAGAGCACCCCTGGGAAAGCAGGACTATATCACTTTCTTCTCTCGACTAAAGTGTCATTCCCGGCCGAGCGAAGCGTTAGCTTTGCGAGGGGAAGGGAATCCAGGTGGCCAGACTAGG